>JASLIH010000569.1 GCA_030152105.1 Actinomycetes bacterium | reverse complement strand
TAGGACGGGACTTTCGCGAGTCGTTCTCGGGAAGGCCACGGGAGTTCCTCGGGGCGCCGATGACCCCCAGGGGCCCAATCGGCCGGGAGCAGGCGGGCTTGCCCGCCGGTCAACCGGACGGGGTTCCTGGGGGTCGTCACTTTGTTTCGCCTCGGCCGCCCACCGGCCCGTAGACTCAAGCCTCAGTACCCCTGCTGGTTCGGAGGCGCCTTATGTCGACCACCCTCACCTATGAGACCGTCGTGACCGAGATGGCACGGCCCGAGGGGCAGAAGGCCCTCCTGCTGGTGATGGACGGCCTCGGCGGCTACCGGACCAGCGAGCGCGGCTCCGAGCTCACCGAGGCCAGCACCCCCAACCTGGACCGGCTGGCCGGCGAGGGCTCCCTTGGGCTGCACGACCCGGTCACCCGCGGCATCACCCCCGGGTCGGGCGCCGGGCACCTCGGCCTGTTCGGCTACGACCCGCTCTCCTACGAGATCGGCCGGGGCGCCCTGTCGGCGGCCGGGATCGGCTTCGAGCTCCAGCCAGGCGACGTGGCCGCCCGGGTGAACTTCTGCACCCTGGACGCCGACGGGACGATCACCGACCGCCGGGCCGGGCGGCTGCCCACCGAGGAGGCGGCCGCCATCTGCGAGCTGCTGACGGGCGAGATCAAGCTCGACGGCGTCGAGTTCTTCCTCCAGCCGGAGCGCGAGCACCGCGGCCTGCTGGTGCTGCGCGGCCCGGGCCTGGACCGCAACGTGACCGACACCGACCCCCAGCGCGAGGGCGTGGCCCCCCTCGACCCGGAGCCCCGTTCGCCCGAGGCCGAGCGGACCGCCGAGCTGGTCGGGCGCATCCTCGACCAGGCCCGCACGCTGCTGGCCGGCCGGGAGCGGGGCAACTTCCTGCTCCTGCGCGGCTTCGACAGCGTCAAGGAGATGCCCAGCTTCCCCGACCGCTACCAGGTCAAGGCGCTGGCCATCGCCGCCTACCCGATGTACGTCGGCATCTCCCGGCTGCTCGGCTTCCAGACCCACCAGGTCGAGGGGGCGGCCAAGGAGGAGGTCGACGCCCTCGCCGAGCTGCTGCCGGACCACGACTTCGTGTTCATGCACATCAAGAAGACCGACTCGGCCGGCGAGGACGGCGACTTCGATCGCAAGGTCGAAGCCATCGAGGAGGTCGACGCCCTGGTCCCGCGCATCCTGGAGGCCGGGGTCGAGGTCATGGCCGTCACCGGCGACCACTCCACCCCGGCCCAGATGGCCGCCCACTCCTGGCACCCGGTCCCGGTGCTGCTGTGGGGCGGCACCGCCGCCGCCGACGGCCTGCCCGGCTTCGACGAGGTCAACTGCCGCCAGGGCTCCCTCGGCCGCTTCGAGGCCAAGCACCTGCTTCCCCAGCTGCTGGCCGCCGCCGGCCGCCTGACCAAGTACGGCGCCTAGTCATCGCTCAAGGCGGTGGGCCAGTGGCCGGCCGAGCTGTTGGGGGGGTGTGGGAGGGAGGACTCCCCCCCACATGGACCGGGGACCGCATGGACAAGAAAGGCTCTAGATGAAAGGCGTCATCCTGGCCGGAGGGACCGGCTCGAGGCTGCACCCGCTGACCCGCATCACCAACAAGCACCTGCTGCCGATCTACGACCGGCCAATGGTCACCTACGCCATCGAGACCCTGGTCTCGGCCGGGGTCACCGAGCTGATGGTGGTCACCGGGGGCACCCACGCCGGCGAGTTCCTGCGGTTGCTCGGCAACGGCCACGAGTACGGCATCGACCGGCTGCTGTACGCCTACCAGGAGCGGCCGGGCGGCATCGCCGAGGCCCTCGGGCTGACCGAGCGCTTCGTCGACGGGGACCGGGTGGTGGTCATGCTGGCCGACAACGTGGTCGAGCGCAGCCTGCGCCCGGCCGTGACCAACTTCCTGGCCCAGCCCTCCGGGTCCCGCATCGTCCTGGCCCGGATCGACGACCCGGCCCACCTGCGCCACCTCGGCGTCCCCGAGATGGACGACGACGGCCGGGTCGTCCGCATCCTGGAGAAGCCCGACGACCCGCCCAGCAGCTACGTGGTCACCGGCATCTACTTCTACGACGAGCATGTCTTCGACGTGATCCCGACCCTGCAGCCGTCCGGCCGGGGCGAACTGGAGATCACCGACGTCAACAACTGGTACGTGGAGCGCCGCTCCATGGAGTACGACATCCTCGACGGGTTCTGGGGCGACGCCGGCGAGTCGATCGACGCCTACTACGAGGTCAACGACTTCGTCCGGGTCCACGGCGCCAACAAGGGATGAAACGTCCGTATTGT
This sequence comes from Actinomycetes bacterium, assembly GCA_030152105.1. The sequence goes on along the minus strand of JASLIH010000569.1, from coordinate 768 downwards.
GCGTCACCCGGGTCGGGTGCGGTAGAACGTTGCGCTGATCGCGCAAGCAACCCCCGCCCGCAGCCCCGAGGAGCGTGCCGCCTGTGGCCTCCGCCGGACCACCCCTGATCTCCGGGATCGTCGCCACCGACAAGTGGCTCTCACGGTTCAGGACGATCCTGGTCGCCGTGCTCGGCGCGACCGTCCTCGGCATCGCCTCCCTGGCCTTCTACACCAGCTTCGAGGCGATCCGGGCCTACGCCGTCCGCTCCAACGGCATCGCCCCCGAGCACGGCTGGGCCGTGCCCCTGATGGTCGACTCCTTCATCGTGGTCGCCCTCGGGGCCGACCTGTGGTTCACCACCACCAAAGCGCGCCGCGCCTGGTGGGAGGTGTGGTGGCCCAAGCTGCTGCTGGCCGCGGCGGCCGGGGTCAGCTTCGTGCTCAACGTGGCCCACGCCGAGCCGACCTGGGCCGCCCGCGGGGTCGCCCTGATCCCGCCGGCCGCCCTCGTGCTCGGGGTCGAGCTGCTGATGATGGTCCTGCGGCGGGCCACCACCCTGCGCGCCACCCGACTCCAGGTCGAGGCCGAGGCCGCCCAGGAGGCGGCCATGAGCGCGCCCCTGGCCCGGATCCAGATCGAGGCCATGCGCCGGCCCCGCCGCACCGGAGAGGCGCTCGGGACCGCCGCCTCGGCGGCCCGACCCGCCGCCGAGCCGAGGGCGGGGGCGCTGCCCCGCCCGGCGGCCCGGCCGTCCGCCGAGGCCGCCGGGCGCGATCCGCGGCGGG
>JASLIH010000540.1 GCA_030152105.1 Actinomycetes bacterium | reverse complement strand
GGGGTGGTGGCCGCCACGGCTAGGCCAGCAGGGGCCGGAGGGCGTCCTCGATCTGGCCGGCGGTGACCGGACCCTCGTAGCGGGCTCGGATCACGCCGTCGCGGTCGATCACCAGCAGCCACGGCTCGGTGCTGAAGCCGTACTCGGTGAGGGCCCGGACCGGCTTGGAGGTGTCGCGACTCGGGTAGATCTCGACGTGGATGAAGCTCGCCTTGGCGCCGAGCTTGTCGGCGGCCACCATCTGCTCGTCGACCACGGGGCCGCAGATCTGGCTGGTGCACAGCAGCGGCGTGCCGAAGTTGACCACCGTCGGGCGCCCGGCCTTCAGGGCGTCGTCCAGCGAGATCTCGTGCAGCGGGCAGGCCGGCTCGCGGGTGCAGATCTTCTTGCGGCCGGCGGCGGTGGTCGCCACCGGCGTGGACAGCGCCTTGGCCTTGCTGCCGACGGCGGCCGGGACCTCGGCGGCCACGGGCACGCCGCCCGAGCCGACGGCCCGGCCCCCGTTGACGTCGAGGGTGGCGGCCACCATCCAGTTGCCGGCCTCGGGGAACTCGACCTCGGCCCCGTAGAAGCCCTTGAGCGGGCTCCGGGGCGAGGTGTCCTTGGTCTCCTCGTAGGCCTTGAGCTCGAACCAGCGGGTCGCGAACGGCCCGGCCGCCCGGCCGGTGTCGTTCGTGGCCACCCAGATCTGGGGGGCGCCGCCAGTGACGAGCCGGTTGTCGGCGGTGGACAGGCCGAAGGTGTACAGGGCCGTCCCGACCTGGAGCTGGCTCTGGGCCCCGAGCAGCGACAGCTGGGTCGCGTTGGCCCGCAGGGCCTGCAGTGAGCCGGCCGGGGCGGCCCCGCCCCGCTCGTCGTCCTTACCGCAGGCGGCCAGCAGGGCGCCCAGTCCGAGGGCGCCCCCGCCGGCGCCGGCGAGACGCAGGAAGTCGCGTCGCGAAGGCACGTGCTAGACGCGCTCGACGGTGGTGCCCGAGGCGGACCCGCCGGTCGCCTGGCCACCCGACCCGAACAGCCCGTTCAGCTCCTCCTGGAGCCGCTGCAGGCTGGGCTCGTCCGCGATCCGCTTGGCCGACGCGGTGAGCTGCTGGTAGCGCTCACGGCCGGCGCGGGTGCCGAGCACATATCCGGCCGCCAGGCCGACGGCGATGCCGAGCTTGCCCTTCATTGATGGTCCCTGCCCTTCGGGTGGTCGGAGGTTTCCCTCTAGCCTACCCGGCGGCGCGCCGGTAGCGGTTGACGGCCAGGGGCACGAACACCAACAGGATGGCGGCGATCCAGGCCAGGGACTGGAGCAGGGGCTTGGTGATGGGCCCGCCGAGGGTGAGCGCCCGCAGCGCGTTGACGGTGACGGTGACCGGGTTGACCCGCGCGAACGCCTGCAGCCAGCCGGGCATGCTCGCCACCGGGACGAAGGCGGAGGAGGCGAAGACCAGCGGGAACACCCAGACGAACCCGGCCGCCTGGGCTGACTCGACGTCGCGTACCGACAGGCCGATGAAGGCCGAGATCCAGGAGAAGGCCAGCCCGAAGGCCAGGGCGAGGGCGACCGCGCCGAGCGCGGGCACGAACCCGGCGTGGAAGCGGAACCCGACCAGGATTCCGACCACCAGCATCAGGCAGACCACGAACAGGTTGCGGACGGTGTCGGAGAGGGTGCGGCCGGCGAGCACGGCCGAGCGGGCCATGGGCAGGGAGCGGAACCGGTCGATCATGCCCCGCGACATGTCCTCGGCCAGGGCGACGCCGGTCTGGGTGGAGCCGAAGACCACCGTCTGGACGAGGATCCCGGCCATCAGGAAGTCGATGTAGTGCTTCACCCCCGGCACCAGGATGGCGCCGCCGAACACGTAGGTGAACAGCAGCACGAACATGACCGGCTGGATGGTCGAGAACAGCAGCAGGGTCGGGACGCGGACGTAGCGGTAGAGGTTGCGCTTGGTCACGGCGGCGGCGTCGGTGAAGGTCCAGCGCAGCGGGCGCCGGGGGGCGGTGCGGGAGGCGACGGTGCTCATGCGCTGCTCCTCGCCGGCCGGCGCCCCCGGCCCCGGGGCGGGCCCCCGGGCCCTTGGTCCTCGCCGGCGTCAGCCTCGGCGACGTGGCCGGTCAGGGCCAGGAACACGTCGTCCAGGGTCGGGCGGCGCAGGGCCAGGTCGGAGATCTCCAGCCCGGCCGCGTCCAGGCGCCGGACCACCTCGGCCAGCAGGGAGGCGCCCTGGGCGACCGGCAGCGAGACCTCGCCCGCCTCGGCCAGCACCTGGGGCGCGCCCGAGCCGAGGTCGGCGATGGCGTCGGCCGCCTCGGCCGTCCGGCCCCGGTCTGCGACCCGGAGGGCCAGCAGGTCGCCGCCGACCCGCGACTTGAGCTCGTCGGTGGTGCCCTCGGCGATCACCCGGCCGCCGTCGATCACGGCGACATGGTCGGCCAGCCGGTCGGCCTCCTCCATGTACTGGGTGGTGAGCAGCAGAGTGGTGCCGTCGCTGACCAGCTCGCGGATCACGTCCCAGAGCGAGAAGCGGCTGCGCGGGTCAAGGCCGGTGGTCGGCTCGTCCAGGAACAGCACCTGGGGCCGGCCGACCAGGCTGGCCCCGAGGTCGAGGCGGCGCCGCATGCCGCCCGAGTAGGTCTTGACGGTGCGGTTGGCGGCCTCGGTGAGCTCGAACCGCTCCAGCATCTCGTCGGCCCGGCGCCTGGCTTCGTCCTTGCCCAGATGGTAGAGCCGGCCGACCAGGTCGAGGTTCTCGCGCCCGGTGAGGTTCTCGTCGACGGCCGCGTACTGGCCGGCGAGGCCGATGACCGAGCGCAGGGCCTCGGCGTCGCGGACGACGTCGTAGCCGGCCACCCGGGCCGAGCCCCCGTCGGGGAGGAGCAGGGTGGTGAGGATCCGGACGATGGTGGTCTTGCCGGCCCCGTTGGGGCCGAGCAGGCCGAGGACGGTCCCGGCCGGGGCGGCCAGGTCGACCCCGTCCACCGCCTTGATGGGCCCGAACGACCTGCGCAGGCCCTCGGTGACGATCGCTGCCTCGTTCAACATGCCTCCCATGCGTCGGCCTCGGCCATGACAGCACAGAAGGTTGAACTCTTCAACTTTATGGATGCGCCGTGACCCGGGGCGTGGTCACCCGGGTCACGGGACGACCTGTTGGTCAGGCGGGGCTGGCCCAGGCCGGGGCGCCGGCGCCGACCACCTGGTGCTCGAGCGCGAACGCGACCGCCTCCAGCTTGGAGTGGACGCCCAGCTTGACCAGCACGTTCTGCACGTGGGTGCGGACGGTGTTGAGGGACAGGAAGCACTCCTCGGCGATCCGCCGGTTGGACCAGCCGTTGGCCAGCAGGCCCAGGATCTCCCGCTCGCGGCCGGAAAGGGTCCGCACCCGGAGGTCGACGCTGGGGTCGCGCACCGGCCTGGAGGCCGGCTCGGCCGCGGCCACGATGCTGCCCGTGCCGTCGACCAGCGTCCGGATGGCCCCGGCGACCTGGCGGCTGGAGGCGTCCTTGGCCAGGAAGCCGTCGGCCCCGGCCTCAAGGGCCTCGGCGATCGTCTCCCGGCGGGTGTCGGCCGAGAGCATCAGGACCCTGGTGCCGGGCGAGGACGCCCTGACGGCCCGCAGGGTGGTGGCCAGGTCGGGACCTGGCATGTGGGCGTCGAGCAGCAGCACGGTCGGCTCGTGCCTGGCCGCCAGCTCGATCGCCTGGTGGCTGTCGTGGGCCACCCCAAGGACGGCCAGGTCATCCTGGGCGTCCAGCATCACTCCGAGGCCCTCGGCGAAGACCCTGTGGTCATCCGCGAGCACCAATCCGATCATGTTCGTCACGTTGCGGCCTCCCCCGGCGCGCCTCAGTCGCTTCGGCCCGTTTTGCGACCGTCTTGTAAGGCGTCGCCGGAGCCGCAAACGGTACGGCCGACACCTTGCCCGTGACCGACCTGTGATCGGTACGTGATGGTCCGCGGCGGGGAACGGTGCCCGTCTCCCGGGATGCGTCGAGCGTACGACGGACGTCGCATGCTGCTCATCCGGAGAACTCAGTACCTGCCGTCGCCGAAGTCGCCGATAGGCCCAGTCAAGGTGCAACGTAGGCGAAGTTGCGCCGATTACCGTAATATCCGGTACTGCAACACGCGTACCTGCCCAACGGGGCGGTGCGCCAAGCTGGTAGCTACGACAACGGACGTCGTCTTGGCTGGCCGCTCGCCGGTCTCCGGAGGAAGTTGATGGCTCGCGTATTCCTCGCCGACTGTCAGCCGCTGTTCAACGAGGCGCTGGAAGCTCTCATCACCCGTGACGGCACGAACGAGGTGGTCGGGCAGGCATCGGCCGTGCCCCAGATCGTGACCTCGGTGCCCCAGCTCAAGCCCGACCTGTTCGTCATCGACGCCGGCCTGGCCCTGAGCAGCCGGCCGACACTGGTCGAGGCGATCCTCTCCGAGCTGCCCGACACCAAGGTCATCCTGCTCGCCCAGGACACCGACATCGACCTACTGCTGCACGCCATCCGGGCCGGCGCGGTGGGGGTGGTCGGCAAGAAGTCCGGCACCCAGACGGTGCTGCGGGCCGTCCAGGCGGTGCTGGACGGCGAGGGCGTGGTGCCGCGGGCGATGCTGCCCCAGCTGTTCCGCCGGCTCCTGGACATGGGCGACCGGGCCACCGACGCCCCCCTGAACCGGCTGTCCCCGCGGGAGCGGGAGGTGCTGGCCCTGCTCGGCCGCGGCTGGAGCAACGCCCAGATCGGCCGGGAGCTCTACATCAGCCCCCACACCGTCCGCACCCACGTGCAGAACATCCTCCAGAAGCTGGAGATGCACTCCAAGCTGGAGGCGGCCACCTTCGCCATGCAGCACGAGCTGGCCACCCGCCGCCCGTCGGCGACCGAGGTAGGCCGCCAGCGCGGCTAGGGCTCGTCCCGCAGCGCCCGCCAGACCCGCTCGGGGGTCAGCGGCATGTCGAGGTGGGTCACGCCCAGGTGGGCGAGGGCGTCGACGACCGCGTTCTGGACCGCCGGGGTGGACCCGATGGTGCCTGACTCACCGATCCCCTTGGCCCCCAACGGGTTCAGCGGGGTCGGGGTCTCGGTCCGCTGGGTCTCGAAGGCCGGCAGGTCGGCCGCGGCCGGCATGGTGTAGCTGGCCAGGTTGCCGTGCAGGCAGTTGCCGTTCTCGTCGTAGCCGACCTCCTCGAACAGGGCCTGAGCGATCCCCTGGGCGATCCCGCCGTGCACCTGCCCCTCGGCCAGCATCCGGTTGTGGATCCGGCCCGAGTCGTCGACGGCCACATGGCGCAGCAGCCGGACCAGGCCGGTCTCGGTGTCGACCTCGCAGACGGCCAGGTGGGCGCCGAACGGGAAGGTGCTGTGCTCCATCTCGAAGTCGACGGCCGCGGCCAGGCCGGCGTCCATGCCCGGCGGCCGGCGGTCGGGGTCGGCGGCCGCCGCGGCCAGCTCGGCCCAGGCCAGCGCGGTCGAGGGGGCGCCGGCGACCCCGAGGCCCTCGCCGGGGAACACGGCCACGTCCTCGGCCGGGGCCTCCAGCAGGTGGGCGGCCAGCGCCCTGGCCTTCTCCAGGACCTGGGTGGCCGCCCCGGCGACGGCGCTGCCGCCGACCTGGAGCGAGCGCGACCCCATGGTCCCCTCGCCCCGGGGCACGGCGAAGGTGTCGGAGTGGACGACGCCGACCTGGTCGGCCCCGACCCCGAGGGTGGCCGCGACCAGCTGAGCGAAGGCCGTCTCGTGGCCCTGGCCGTGGGGCGAGACGCCGGTCCTGGCGGTGATCCGGCCGTCGGGCTCGACCACCACCTCGCCGAACTCGGACCCGAACCCGGTCACCTCGACGTAGACCGAGAGGCCGATGCCGAGCTGGCGGACGTCGCCGCGCTGGCGGCGGGCGGCCTGCTCGCCCCGGAGCTCCTCGTACCCGGCCGCCGCCAGGACCCGGTCGAGCGCCCCCTGGTAGTCGCCCGAGTCGTAGCGGGCCCGTGTCGCCGTGGTGTACGGGAACGCCCTGGCCGGGATCAGGTTGCGCCGCCGCAGCTCGGCCGGGTCGATGCCCAGCCTGGCCGCCAGCAGGTCGACCGCCCGTTCGATCATGGCCGTGGCCTCGGGCCGGCCGGCGCCCCGGTAGGCGGCCACCGGGGTGGTGTTGGTGGCCACGCACTCCCAGGCCACCTCGACCTTGGCGATCCGGTACACGCCCGAGGCCATGTAACGGGTCGAGGACAGCATCGGCGTGGCGTCGGCCGGGTAGGCGCCGCCGTCGGCCAGCAGCCGCGCCCGAAGGCCGGTGATGCGGCCGTCCCGGGTCGCGGCCAGCTCGACCTCCTGGACCTGGGCCCGGCCGTGGGTCATGGCCAGCATGGTCTCCGAGCGGCTCTCGACGTAGCGGACCGGGCGGCCCAGCCGCCAGGCCAGCGCGGCCACCGCCACCTGCTCGGGGTAGGTGTGGATCCGGGCGCCGAAGGCCCCGCCGACCGCCGGGACGACCACCCGGACCCGCTCCTGGTCCATCCCCAGGACCTCCGCGACCGTGTCCCGCGTCCAGAACGGCGCCTGGCTGGGGGCGTACAGCGTGAGGCCGTCACGTCCGGGCTCGGGGACGGCCACGGCGGCGTTGGGCTCGATCGGGGCCGCGGCCACCCGCTGGTTGACGAACCGGCCCCGGACCACCACCTCGGCCCCCTCGAGGGCCCGCGACGGCTCCGGCCAGCGGCGCTCCTTGGCCAGGTTGCCACCCCCCTCGAACAGCCGGGGGGCGTCGGCGGCCAGGGCCCGCCGCGGGTCGGTGACCACCTCGAGCGGCTCGTAGTCGACCTCGACGGCCTCGGCCGCGTCGACCGCCTGGGCCCGGGTCGCGGCCACCACCACCGCCACCGCCTCGCCGAGGAAGCGGACGGAGCCGGTGGCCAGCACCGGGCGGGCCATGGCGGCCGGCGCGCCCCCGGCCGGCAGCGGCGGCAGGTCGAGGTCGGCGGCGGTGAACACCCCGGCCACCCCCGGCATCGCCGCCGCGGGGGCCGGGTCGATGTCCAGGATCCGGCCGTGGGCCAGCGGCGCCCTGACGAACACGGCGTGCAGCGCCCCCGGCGCGACCAGGTCGTCACAGTACAATGCCGCCCCTGTGACCAGGGGCGGGTCCTCGCGCCGGAGCAGGGCCCCGTCGGTGGTCGGGCTGGCCATGGGCGAAGCCTACGGCACGGCGCGTTCACGAAGCTTGGCGAGAACCGTTGTCAGCAGACTGCGTACAAAGTTGTAGGTTTTCGGGAGGATGTTTAAGCCGACTAGGCCATACGCACGCTATGTCCGGTCGCCTTCGAGGGTGGGGTTCGAGTACAGGGGAGGACAGTGGTGATCGTCGGTTCGTTCAGGCTGCACCGCGGGAGGGCACTGGCCGTTGCCGCGCTGGCGGCGCTGGTGCTGGCCACCGGGTTGGGAGCGGTCCCGAGGGGGATGCCGGCCCGGCCACCGATGGCCGACCCGGTCCGGGTCATCGTGCAGAAGACCACCGCCGCCGACCCGGCGCCCGAGCTGGCCGTGCGCCGGCTCGGCGGCCAGGTCACCAGCGCCCTGCCGATCGTCGCCGGGTTCGCGGCCACCGTGCCCGCGGCCGCCGTCGGCGAGCTGGCCAGGCTGGCCGGGGTCCGGGCCGTCACCCCGGACGACAAGGTCCGGGTCCAGGGCGCGGCCAGCGCCAGCACCGTCAACTCGGTCTACCCCAAGGTGATCAAGGCCACCGACGCCTGGAAGCGCGGGATCACCGGCCGCGGGGTCACCGTGGCCGTGCTCGACACCGGGGTCGCCCCCGGCCTGCCCGACCTGGCCGGCCGGCTGGTCCAGGTGCGCAACGACCTCACCGGCCGCACCGAACCCTGCAAGAACCTCTCGGGCGAGCTGGACTGCAACGACCGCTACGGCCACGGCACCTTCATCGCCGGGCTGGTCGCCGGCAACGGGGCCAGCTCGGGCGGCAAGTGGAAGGGCGTCGCCCCCGAGGCCAGCGTCCTGTCGGTCAAGGCCGCCGGGGCCGACGGCGCCGCCGACGTCAGCAACATCCTGGCCGCCATCCAGTGGGTGGTCTCGTTCAAGGACCGGTACAACATCCGGGTCCTCAACCTCAGCCTCGGCACCGACTCCAGGCAGGACTGGACGGTCGACCCGCTCAACTACGCGGTCGAGCGGGCCTGGTCGGCCGGCATGACCGTGGTCGTGGCGGCCAGCAACGAGGGCCCGGACCCCGGGACCATCACCAAGCCGGCCGACGACCCCTGGGTCGTCACCGTCGGGGCCACCGACGACCGCGGCACCGCCGCCGTCGGCGACGATCAGCTGCCCGACTTCTCGGGCCGCGGGCCGACCGCCCACGGGCTGGCCAAGCCGGACGTGGCCGCCCCCGGCGCCCACGTGATCTCCCTGCGGGCCCCCGGCAGCACTATCGACACCCAGTTCCCCTACTACGTCGACGGGTCCTACCGGCGCGGGAGCGGCACCTCCATGGCCACCGGGGTCGTCTCCGGCGCGGTCGCCCTGATGCTCCAGGCCAACCCCGGCTCCACCCCCGACCGGGTCAAGCACGCGCTCGTGGCCACGGCCAGGGACGCCGCCTCCACCGACCCGATGGCCGTCGGCTCCGGAGTGGTGGACGTCAACGCCGCCGCCTTCTCGGCCCCGGCCGGGCTGGCCAACCAGGGCCTGGCCCGCTCCAACGGCCAGGGCAGCCTCGCCCTGAGCCGCGGGTCGGTGCAGGTCCAGACCGACGACCTGCTGGGCACCGTCCTCGGCCCGACCCTCGGGGTCACCCTGACCGCCCAGCTGCTGCTCTGGAACCCCGGCGGCTACACCAACGCCCCCTGGGTCCCCTCCAACTGGTACCTCTCCACCTGGGAGATCAATCGGTGGAACCGGGTCCAGTGGTACGGCAACGACTGGCCCGGCCGGAAGTGGCGCGGGTCCAGCTGGTACGGGCAGGAGTCGGAGGAGTCGTACGGGTCGAGCCTGGCCGGGTCCGCCTGGTACGGCGCCTGGGAGTAGCGTGACCAGCTCGGCCGGCACGACCACGGGGAAGGCGCTGTCGCGCGCCTTCCCCGTGCCTGTGCTCCTGTTCACGGCCGGACTGGCCGCCCTCGGCGTCACCGGCGGGCTGCTCGCCACCGACCGCCCGGTGGCGGCCACGGTGTCCTGGCCGGTCGTGCTGACCTTCCTGGCCCTCCTGACGGCGGCCGGCTTCCCGACGCTGCAGTTCCAGTGGAGCGACCAGGGGGACGCCGAGGACCTGTTCGAGGCCATCCTCGCCCCGGCCATCTTCGTCCTGCCACCCCTGCTGGCGGTGCTCGTGGTCGGCCTGGCGCAGACCTTCTCCGAGGGGCTGCAGCGCATCCATCCCGTCAAGGCCGCCTTCAACGTCGCCCAGTGGATGGCCGCGGCCGCCGCCGGCAGCATCGTCCTGTCGCTCCTGCGCGACCGGGCGGCCCCCCCGACCACCCGCGACCTGCTCGCCCTGGCCGCCGCCATGGCCGCGACCACGGCCGTCAACATCGTGGCCTTCGTCGGGATCTTCTGGCTGACCGGGTCCCAGTCGCTCGGTAGCGTGCTGGTCTCGGTGAAGCCGCTGGTCGTGCCCGTCTGGCTGGTCGGCGGGGTCATCAACCTGGCCTTCGGCGTCCTGTTCGTGGCCGCCTACGCCTGGTCGCCCTGGACCTCGCCGCTGTTCCTGGTCCCCCTGGCCGTGCTGCACTGGACGGGCCGGGCCTTCGCCAGCGTGCGGGCCGACCGGGCCCGGCTGGCCGGCATGCAGCGGGCCACCCACGCCCTCGCCGTCCCGATGAACCCCCGCGACGCCGTCCCTGAGTTCCTCGACGAGGTCCGGCGCTGCTTCGAGTCGGAGGTGACCGAGCTGGTCATCATCCTCGAGGGCTCCCGGGTGGTGCACCAGAGCCGCGACGAGCACCCCGGCCACGAGCGGCGGGTGGAGGAGGCGGGCCAGGACACCCTGGCGGCCGTGCTGATGCGCACCGGCAAGGCGGTCAGGGTGTCGGCCCAGGACGGCGACCACGAGCTCCCGGCACGACTGCGCGAGGAGGGCTGGCGGGACTGCCTGGCCGCCCCGGTGCGGGTCGAGGGCAAGGTCATCGGGGTGCTGTGCACCTACAACCGGACCGGCTTCGGCGGCTTCGAGCAGGGCGAGCTGGTGGTGCTGGACGCCCTGGCCGCCGAGGTGGGAACGGCCATCGAGAAGGGCGAGCTGCTCGAGGCGATCCTGGAGGAACGGACCAAGCTGTCGGAGATCGTCGAGCACACCTCGGACGGCATCGCCGCCCTCGACCCGGACGGCACCGTGTCCAGCTGGAACCCGGGGTTCGAGGAGATCACCGGCTACCGGTCGGCCGACATGGTCGGGTCGCGCGGCCTGGCCCGGCTGCGGCCCCGGGACGTGGCCGGGCGCGAGGTCCAGCTTGACCGCTGGGCCGACGACGAGGCCCCGCTGCCGTCGGTGGTCGAGGTGCTGCGGCCCCACGGCGAGGCCTGCTGGCTCAACTGCTCCTGGACCCGGGTCCCGGCGGTCGACGGCCGGCCCCGCCGGCTCATCCTGACCTCCCGCGACATCACCAAGGAGCTGGAGCTGAAGCGGGCCGAGAAGGCCCTGCGGGACTCGGCGGCCCGCTTCCGGGCGCTGGTCCAGAACTCCTCGCACATGGTGATCGTGCTCGACGCCGGCGGCGGCATCACCTACGCCAGCCCGGCCTTCCGGCGCATGCTCGGCTACCGCGAGGACGCCCGGGTCGGGCAGAACGTGTTCGAGCTGATCCACCCCGACGACGTCGGCGACGTCCGGGCCCGCTTCGGCGAGCACCTGGCCGGGCTGGCCCACAGCGCCGGGTTCGGGTTCCGGTTCCTGGCCGCCGACGGGTCCTGGCGCAACATCGAGGCCCTGGCCAACAACCTGCTCGACGACCCGGCCGTCGGCGGGGTGGTGTTCAACTGCCGGGACGTGACCGAGCGCAAGCGGGCCGAGGGCCAGCTGGCCGGTCAGGCCCAGGTGCTCGACCTGATCGCCCGCGACGCCCCCCTGATGGAGACCCTGGACGCCCTGGCCAAGGTGATCGAGGCCGAGGCCGCCGGCGCCCGCTGCGCCATCCTGCTGCTGGACGACAGCTCCGAGACGCTGACCGTGGCCGCCGCGCCGTCCCTCATCGACGTCGGCCTGCACGAGTCCGACGGCCTGGTCATCGGGCCCGAGGCCGGGACCAGCGGCACCGCCGCCTTCCGGCGCGAGCCGGTGGTCTCGGCCGACGTGGCCCTCGACCCGCTGTGGCGCGAGAACCGCCAGGTGGCCCTGGCCAGGGGCATCCGGGCCGCCTGGTCGACCCCGATCATCGCCGCCGACCTTGACCGCGTCCTTGGCGTCCTCACCGTCTACTTCGACGAGCCCCGCCGGCCCGGCCCGGCCGAGACCGGCCTGCTCGAGCTGGCCGCCCACCTGGCCGACATCGCCATCGAGCGCAGCCACGCCCAGGCCAAGCTGGCCCACCAGGCCGCCCACGACGCGCTCACCGGCCTGCCCAACCGGGTGTTCTTCCTGGACAGGATCACCCATGCGCTGGCCCGGACCCAGCGCAGCCGCTCGGCGGTCGCCGTGCTGTTCCTGGACCTCGACCGGTTCAAGTTCATCAACGACTCGCTCGGCCACGACGCCGGCGACCGGCTGCTGGTCGCCCTGGGCAAGCGCCTCCAGGAGATCATCCGGCCCGGCGACACGGTGGCCCGCTTCGGCGGCGACGAGTTCACCATCCTGTGCGAGGGCATCGCCGACGAGGCCCACGCCCTGGCCATCGCCGAGCGGGTCGCCCAGGTGGCCACGGCCCCGTTCCCGCTCGGCGACGCCGAGGTGTTCGTCACCATGAGCATCGGCATCGCCCTGGCCTCGGGCGGCCGCACCCGGCCAGAGTCGCTGGTCGAGAACGCCGACGCCGCCATGTACCGGGCCAAGGCCAGGGGCGGGAACCGCCGTGAGGTGTTCGACCAGGCGATGCGGGCCAGGGCCAAACGCCGCCTGGCCATGCACTCGTCGCTGCACCGGGCCGTCGAGCGCAACGAGTTCCGGGTCCTGTACCAGCCCATCCACTGCCTGGGGAGCGGCCGCCCGGTCGGGGCCGAGGCGCTGGTCCGCTGGGAGCATCCCGACCGGGGCCTGATCGGACCGGGGGAGTTCATCGCCCTGGCCGAGGAGACCGGCCTGATCATGTCCATCGGCACCCACGTGCTGCGCGAGGCCTGCCGCCAGGCCCGGAGCTGGCAGGCGCAGAACCACCGTCTGGCCATCAAGGTCAACCTGTCGGCCCGCCAGTTCGTCCACCCCAACCTGGCCGGGGTGGTGGCCGACATCCTGGCCGAGACCGGCATCGACCCGGCCCTGGTCTACCTGGAGATCACCGAGACCGTCCTGATGGAGGACGTCGAGTCGACCTCGGGGGCACTGACCGAGCTCAAGAGCCTCGGGGTCAGCCTGACCGTCGACGACTTCGGCACCGGCTACTCGTCACTGGCCTACCTCAAGCGGTTCCCGGTCGACGAGCTCAAGATCGACCGCGACTTCGTGGCCGGTCTGCTCACCGACCAGGAGGACTCGGCGATCGTGACCGCGATCATCAACCTGGCCCACACCCTCGGGGTGGTGGCCGTGGCCGAGGGGGTCGAGGGTGCCGAGCAGGCGCAACGGCTGCGCGAGCTGGGCTGCGACTTCGGCCAGGGCTTCCACTTCGGCCGGCCCCTACCCCCCGACGACCTGACCGCCCGCCTCAACCTGGCCGCTGGTCAGGCGGCCGACGCCGGGGCGACCCGCTCAAGGAAGGCCCGCAGCGCCCGCTCGTAACGCGCCCGGTCGGTGTTCCAGGACTGGACGTGACCGTCGCCGGTGAAACGCTCGAAGGTCACCAGGTCGGGCCGGGCCGAGGCCAGGGCCTCGCTGATCGCCAGCGGGACGGTCGGGTCGCCGGCCTGATGGAAGACCAAGATGGGGGCGGCCAGCCGGCCGGCCCGGTCGACATAGTCGAGCTGGCCCCAGTCCAGGTCGTAGCGCACCCCGGCGATCCCCTTGGCCGTCACCGTGAGCGCCGGCGGCAGCGGGGCCCCGAGCACGGGCAGCTCCCGGTCGGTGGACCCGTAGTCGATCACCTCGCCCAGGTCGAGCGCTGGGGAGTCCAGGACCACCCCACGGACCCGGGAAGCCAGCGGCGACTCCAGCAGGAAGCTGGTCACCACCGCGCCGCCCATGCTGAAGCCGGCCAGGACCACGCCCCTGGCGCCGTGGTCGAGCGCGTAGCGGGTCGCCGCCTCCAGGTCCCGCCACTCGGTCGCCCCCCAGCGGCGCAGGCCGTCGGGGCTGCGGGGGGCGCCCGGGTCGTTGCGGTAGCTGACGGCCAGGGACGGGTAGCCCAGTCGGGCGGTGGTGGCCAGCGCCCGCAGGGTCTCGCTGCGGGCGGCGTTGTAGCCGTGGACCAGGATCACCCAGGTGTCGCGGCGGCCCTCGACCAGCCAGGCCGGCGCCGGCCCGAGCGGCGAGGGGTAGCTGACCTCCCTGGCCGGCCGGCCGGCGGCCACCGACGGGTCGGCCGGCCAGGCGTAGCCGTCGACCGCCGACCGCTCCCCGGCCCGCGGCGCCACCCCCTCCACCTTGGCGAAGGTCCGCTCCACCCGGTCGGGGCCGGTGGCCAGGATGGCCCCGAGCCGCCCGTACCCTTCGTCCCAGCGCAGCCCGAAGGTCCCGGGGGCGGTCAGCTCCCGCGGCGAGTCCGGTTCGCGGCCCAGGGTGATCGAGCGGGTCCCGACCGCCAGCACCTCGGTCCGCAGGGCGAGCGGGGTCGGCGGCTCGGCGTCAAGCGCCCCGGCCCGGATCTCGCCGGAGTAGAACCAGCTGCCCCCGGCGAAGACGAGCAGGACCAGCACGACCACCAGGACCACGGCGCCGCGCAGCAGCCGCCATGGCCTCGACCTGCGTCGGCCAGCCCCGGTTCCCACCCGCCCATCATCCCCGGTTCGCCGCACCCACGGCCAGACGTGCGAACACGACCAGATTGTCGCGGTAGCTGCCCCGTGCCCGGTCGAAGTCGCCGGTGCAGGTGATCAGCCGCAGCGCGGCCGACGAGACCGGCCCGAACACCGCCGCCGTCGGGAAGGCCGCCTTGGGATAGCTGCGCGCCTGCTCGACCACGAACCGCAGCCGGGTCCCGTCGGCCCGCTCGACCAGCACCGCCTGGCCCGGCCGCAGCTCACGCAGCCGGTAGAACACCGCCGGCCCGGTCCGGGAGTCAACATGCCCAGCGATCACCGCCGGCCCGGCCTCCCCAGGCGCCGGCCCCCCTGCGAACCAGCCGGCCCGCCCGAAGTCCTCCGGGACGGCCATCCCCCCATCCGGTTCCAGCCCCAGCCGGACCAGCCGGGTCTCCACCCCGATCGCCGGAATCACCAGCTGCACCGGCGCCGCCTCCGCCCCGGTCCCAAGGGCCGTCACCTGCCCGGGCAGTTCGCCAACCTCAAACCCGGGAGCCGCCGGAGGGGTCCCGGGTGCGTCGAAGTTCCCCGGCGTAGTCGGAGGCGGGTTGGGGTGCTCCTGGTTGTCCACAGCCTCGGCGCAGCCGCTGAGCACCACCACGAGGGCGGCGACGACCAGCGCGGCGAGGGCGGGTCGCCGGGGACGGGCGGGCACGGCGCTAGGCCCGGGCTCGCCGCCGGGCGCCGGCCGCCAGGGCAACCACGGCGACAAGCACGGCGGACAGTGAGAGCACCGGAGCGGGCTGGGCTCGCGAGGAGGGCGCGGTCCCGCCCGCCCCGGTGCGGATGCCGCCGGCCGGCGCCGCCCGGGACCCGGCAGCATCGCTGAAGGCGTACAGCTCGCGTGGCTCCCCGGCCCCGCCGAGCAGCACGACCGAGGTGACCGTCCCCGGCTTGACGGCGACCGTCCCCTTGACCAGCACGGCAGTGGCTCCGGAGCGGCGCACCTCCACCCGCTGGCGGCCCGAGTCGACCTGGCGGTACCTGGTCGGCTCTGGGTAGGCCAGCCGCGACGCCAGCACCGGCCCTCCGGCGACCGCGATGTCCACCGCCGGCAGGTCGAAGGCCGCGTCCAGGAAGCGCACCTTGGCCTTGCCCGGCGCCGTCGGCGCCATGTCGTCGCGCAGCAGCAGCCCCTGGAGCTGGTCCCGCCGCCCGACCGCGGCCACCGTGTAGCTGCTGCCGGCGGCCAGGTTGCCCTTGACCTGGATCACCGGCTGCGACTCGGGAGCGGCCCCTGCCGCCCGCACCTCGTAGGTGAACGGCCCCGCGGCCACCGCCCAATAGCTGGAGACGGACTTGTAGAAGACGTTGGGGAACAGCTGCCTGCGGTTGAGGCTCACCATGTAGACGTCCACGTAGGACGCGTCCGGTGAGAAGTGAGCCACCCGGACCATCGCCTGCCCCGGGCCCGCCTCGGCGGTGGCGACGGCCGCGGCAGCAGGAACGGCCAGCACGGCGACGGCCGCGATGGCGGCGGCCAGGACGGCGATCCGGGAACGTCGCACGAGCGCCCACTCTCCTCCCAGCCGCGCCGGCCCGGGGCCCGACGGCGGTAATGCGCCGCGCCGCGCCCGGCGTGGTCGTTTCAGGTTCTCTTGCCCCACGTTCGGCCGGGCCGCCCGCGTGGTCGCCCGATGACGCCGTAGTTCCGCTACGGCAGATGGTGGGGTTCTTCCCTACGGTCCCATCCGACGGGGCCGCGGCACCGAACCGAGGTCGAGCGACCAGCATGTCGGCGAGCCGGAGGACCCATTGCCGCCACCCGTCCCGCGCCCGGCCCCGAGGGGCCCCTGGCACCGGTCCGTATGGGCCTGGGCCGCGACGATCCTGCGCCGGTCCGTCCGGGGGGTGACAGCCGCCGTCGTCTCGGCGGCCCTGCTCGCCGCCGTCACCCTTACTGCTCCCGCCGCCCTGGCGCGCCCGGCCGAGCCCGGCCCGACCGTCCCCGTCCCGGGACCTTCAGCCCGTCCTCCCTCGACCCGCCCGGTCGCCGGCCGTCCGGCAGTCCCGGCCGGCGACCTGGGCTCGCTGCGGTCCCGGGCGACCCGGCTACGGGCCAAGCTCGACAGCCAGCACCGGCGGCTGGAGGTGCTGGCCGAAGACCTGGAGGAGGCGTACACCCGCGGGGTCGGCCTGCTGGCCGAGGCCTCCCAGCTGGACCGCCGCCGCCAGGCCGCCGAGCGCGAGGTGACCGCCGCCCAGGCCGAGCTGGACGAGCGGGCCCGCAGCAGCTACATGGCCGGCCCCGGCTGGTTCGTGGCCAACCTGGTCGGCGCCGACGACCCGGCCGACGCCCTGGCCAGGTTGCCGCTGCAGCGCGCCGTGCTCGACGCCGACCTCGCCCTGGTCGACCGGGTCGCACGGGCCAAGGAGCGGCTCGACCGCACCCGCTCCCGCCTCTCCGAGCGCCTGGTCGACCAGGCTCGCGGCGCCGAGCGGCTCGACACCAAACGGGCCGAGGCCGAGCGCCTGGCCACTGACATCCAACGCGAGCTGCGCACCATGGACCGCCGTGTGGCCGCCCTCATCGAGCAGGAGCGACGCCGCGAGGAAGCCACCCAGCGCGCCGCTTTCGCCGGCTACCTGGCCGCGGCCAGAACCTCCGGCACCGCCCCGGCCCGGGACGGCCGCGCCTCCCCAGCGGCCGCCAAGGCGGTCGAGGCCGCCCTGGCCCAGCTCGGCTCCCCCTACGTGTGGGGCGCTGAGGGCCCCAGCACCTTCGACTGCTCGGGGCTGACCAGCTTCGCCTACGCCGCCGCCGGGATCACCATCCCGCGGGTCTCGCGGTCCCAGTTCGCCGCCTACGCCGGCATGCGCCCCGTGGACTCGACGCACCTGGTCCCCGGCGACCTGGTGTTCTTCGCCGACAACCCTCGCGACCCCGCCACCATCCACCACGTCGGCCTCTACATCGGTCGCGGCCTGATGGTCGAGGCCCCCCACACCGGCGCCGTCGTCCGCACCTCCCCAATCTGGCGCCCCAGCTACGCCGGCGCCGTCCGCCCAGCCCCCTGACGACCAGACCCGGTACATCCCGCGAGAGTCAGGCCCGAGCACCGCGCGCAGTCCACTCGCGGGCGCGCCATCGAGGTCACCCTCCACCCCCGGGTATGCTCCTCCCAGGCCCCTGTAGCTCAATGGATAGAGCAACGGACTTCTACCTCTTCCCCGCCCGTCCAACGTTGTCCGTTGCCGTCCATCTATGCAGGTAGACGGCTCGTGCTCGTCCGCAGATGTCGCTACATAAGGCAGGAGTCCGAGTGGTTGGCAGTCAACTTGGCGGTCCGTCAGCCATGATCCAGTGCTCGCAGTACAGATGAAACCGTCACGTCCGGAAGTTGATCGCACGCGGCGTAGGACATCACCGCGCGGACGGGCGGCGGGCCTGGCAGCAAGGATTGGACATGCCATCACAACTCGTCAGGCGGGAGTCGGTCCATGAGGCTAGTCGTGTCGGGAGCAACCGAGGCCAGCCCAGCCCTCGCATGTCGCCTCTGCGATCGGAGCATCCACGCCGTTCGGTCTGCCCGGTCCGCCTGCCGTAGGCCGCCATTGTCGTATGATCCGCGTTTGGCGAAACCGGGCATTCTTGGAGGGGCGACGGTGTGGGCCAGCACTGGGTCTTCAGCGCGATGGCGCTGGCCGCGGGCGCCTGCCTAGCCGCCTACGCATTCTACGTCTGGCGCCACCGGCGGGCGTCGGCCGGGGCGAGCCTGACGGTGGTGCTGGCCGCCGCCGGCTGGTGGGGCTTCGCATATGCCCTTGAGTTGGCCGCCACCAACCTACCCACGAAGCTCCTGTGGGGCGACGCCAAGTGGCTGGGCGTCGCCCTGCTCCCGCCCGCCTGGTTCGCGTTCACCATGCAGTACACCCGCCGGGACCGGTGGGTGAACCGGCCGGTGATGGCCGCGCTGGCGGTCCCGCCCGTGGCGGTGATCGTGCTGCTGGCCAACCCCGCCACCCATGACCTGGTGCGCTACTACCCGCCGTCGGCGGCCGACGGCCCAAGCCGGGCGATCGCGCAGGTCGGGCCGCTGTTCTGGCCGTTCCTGGTCTACGCCGACCTGGTGGTGTGGGGTTGCACGGCGCTGTTTGTCTGGACGCTGCTGCGCCTGTCGCGGCTGTACTGGCGCCAGAGCGTGCTGCTGATCGTGACGTTGCTGCTGCCGATCCTGGCCAACCTGCTGCACAACCTCAACGTCGGACCGTTCGGGCAGGTCGAGCTGACCCCGTTCCTGCTCGTGTTGACCGGCGCGGTGCTGGTGTGGGGGGTCTTCCGCTTCCGCCTGCTCGATCTGGCCCCGATCGCGCGCAGCCAGATCTTCCAGCTGATGCAGGATGCGGTCGTGGTGCTGGACCCCTACGGGCGGGTGGTGGATGCCAATCTGGCTGCCGAGCGGCTGCTCGGTCAGCCGGCCGGCCACGTCGTCGGGCAGCCGCTGGCACAGCTGGTGCCGGGGTGGGCAACCGCCCTCTCCCGCGCGGGTGGCGCCTCCATTTCGAGCGACAACTCCCGGGAGGAGGCGATCATCGCCGGTCGCGGGTATGAACTGACCGTATCTGCTCTGCCCGACCGGCAGGGGCAGCCGACCGGGGAACTGCTGATCGCCCGGGATGTCAGCCAGCGTCGGCAGGCCGAGCGAGATCTTCGCGACAGCTTGGCGCGGGAACAGGCGGCAACCGAGCGGCTGTCGGCTGCTCTGCGGCGGGAGCACGCCGCCGCCGAGCAGCTGTCGGACGCCCTGGAGCGGGAGCGGACCGCCAGCCAGCACCTCCGCGAGCTGGACGAGATGAAGGACGCGTTCCTCCAGGCCGTCTCCCACGACCTGCGTACGCCGCTTACCTCGGTGCTGGGGATCGCCGCGACCCTGGACCGCGGCCACCAGCAGTTGGCGGTCAGCGAGGTCCGCGACCTGCTCGGCCGGCTGGCAGCCAATGCCCGCAAGCTCGGCCGCCTGCTAACCAACCTGCTGGATCTGGAACGCCTCACCCAAGGGAACCTCGACCCCGACCGTCAACGTGTCGATCTTGGTGAGCTGGTCAGCCGGATCGTCAAGGATGCAGGGCCAGAATTGGTCGGCACGCGTCTTATCAGCGTAGAGACTGCGCCCGTGCTGATCGCCGTCGACGCCCCCAAGGTCGAGCGGATCGTGGAGAACCTGCTGGCCAACGCGGCTCGGCACACCCCCGCCGGCACGCCGGTGTGGGTGCGGGTCCAGGCGGCTGCCGGCGGTGCGCTGATGGTGGTCGAGGATGCCGGACCCGGGGTGCCGGCCGAGGTCCGCCAGGCAATCTTCCAGCCGTTCCGGCAGGGGCCGACCATCACCGCCCATGCACCCGGGTC
>JASLIH010000469.1 GCA_030152105.1 Actinomycetes bacterium | reverse complement strand
GACGGGCGGTCGTGGCGACGATCGGCGGTGCGCCATGGGTAGCCGGACGCGGGTCGCGGTGGTGTTCAACCCGGTCACCGGGGGCGGCGACCCGGCCGACCGCAGGCGCGACACCCAGGAGGCCCTCGAGCGGGCCGGCCTGGAGGTGCTCTGGCTGGAGACCACCAAGGAGGACCCGGGCCAGGGCCTGACCGCCAAGGCGGTGGCCGAGGGCGTCGGCCTGGTCATGGCCCATGGGGGTGACGGCACGGTGATGGCCTGTGTCACCGGCCTGGCCGGGACCGAGGTGCCTCTGGCCGTGCTCCCCGGCGGCACCGGCAACCTGCTGGCCACCAACTTCGACATCCCCAGCGACCTCGACGAGGCCGTCCAGGTTGCCGTGGCGGGCGACCGGGTCCGCCTGGACGTCGGTGCCATGGACGACGACCGCTTCGTGGTCATGGGCGGGATCGGCTTCGACGCGGCCATGCTGCGCGACGCCGACCCCAAGCTGAAGGAGCACATGGGGGCAGTCGCGTACGTGCTCAGCGGGTTCAGGAACCTGCGCCGCCGGCCGACCCGGTACCAGCTGCGCCTCGACGACCGGCCGCCGATCGAGCGGACCGGCCAGGGGGTCCTGATCGGCAACCTGGGCCGGCTCCAGGGTGGGCTGCCGGTCATGCCCGACGCCCGTCCCGACGACGGCCTGCTGGACGTGGCCGTGCTCGAGACCCGGACCGTGCTCGACTGGCTGGCCCTGGCCGCCCGGGTCGTGGCCCGCCGCCGCCGCAAGGACCCGCAGCTGGAGCTGTTCCAGGCCCGCCGGATCGAGATCAACTGCGACACCCCCCAGCCCGTCGAGCGTGACGGCGACCCGGCCGGCGCCCGCGACCACCTGGTCGTCGAGGTCGTCCCCAGGGCGCTCACCCTCTGCGTGCCACCAGCGAAAGGAAGCACCTCATGAGCACCGCCACCTCCGTTCCCGAGACCTACGAGCTGGAGGGCGACGACGCCCTGCGAACGCTGCGAACCACCGGCTGGGGGCAGCTGGCCAAGGACTCGTTCGTGCGCTTCCGGGCGGCCGACGGCACCAGCCACTCCCGCGCCCTGGCCTTCCAGGTCATGCTGACGCTGCTGCCGTTCGTGATCGCCGTGGTCGGGCTGGCGACCGTCCTGAGCATCGACCAGTTCCGCCACCTGCTCACCCAGACCGTCGACCGGCTCGCCCCCGGCCCGGCCGGCCAGATCTTCACCCAGGCCATCCGCCAGGGCGCCAAGAGCGCCGCCCGCGGCGGCCTGTTCGCCCTGCTGCTGGGCGCGGGGGCCGCCCTGGCCTCGGCCACGGTGGCCATGGGCCAGATCGAGCGGGGCGCCAACCGCCTCTACGGCGTCGAGCAGGACCGCCCCACCGCCCAGAAGTACCTGAACGGCTTCAAGCTCGCCTGCACGGCCGGGGCCCTCAGCGTCGCCGCCTTCATGCTGATCGTCGGCGGCGCCGACGTGGCCGACGCGGTCGGGCTGTCCGGGGTGGTCAAGGGGATCTGGACGCTGCTGCGCTGGCCGCTCAGCATCGCCTTCGTGATCGTGGCCTTCGCCCTGCTGTTCCGGGCCGCGCCCCGGCGCCACCAGCCGTCCTGGTCGTGGCTGGCCGCCGGGTCGGGCGTCTCGGTGCTGCTGTGGTTCGTGTTCACCGGCCTTCTGGCCCTCTACCTGGACGCCTCCTCCGGCACCTTCGGCCGCACCTACGGGCCCCTGACCGGCGTCATCGCCATCCTGATCTGGACCTTCCTGACCTCACTGGCCATCTACCTCGGGCTGGCCTTCGCGGCCCAGCTGGAGGCGGTCAGGGCCGGGATGCCCGTCCCCAAGACCGGCGAGCAGGAGAACCCTCAGGGCCGGGCCGGGTCCAGGCGCGGCACGCGCGCCGCGTGGCGCTAGGCAGAAATTCCCTCAACCGTCACCCTCCCGACGTCGAAGGTCTGAAAGCACGCCAGCGGCGCGATGCACCGGTCGTGATTTTGGGTACCTTTCCCATTACGTTCCGTAGTGACGGAGCCGGCTCGGGAGCGGACAACGATGCAGGACGACCCACTTTGGTACAAGACCGCGGTCTTCTACGAGCTGTACGTCCGCGGGTTCCAGGACGGCAACGGCGACGGCCAGGGTGACTTCCGCGGCCTGACCGAGCGGCTGGACTACCTGCAGTGGCTCGGGGTCGACTGTGTCTGGCTCCTGCCGATCAACCCCTCGCCGCTGCGCGACGGGGGCTACGACGTCAGCGACTACCTGTCGATCCTGCCCGACTACGGCACCCTCGGGGACTTCTACGAGTTCCTGGAGGCGGCCCACGCCCGCGGCATCCGGGTGATCGCCGACATGGTGATGAACCACACCTCCGACGCCCACCCCTGGTTCCAGGAGTCGCGCAGCCCGGGGTCGCCCAAGCGCGACTGGTACGTGTGGTCCGACACCGACCAGAGATACCTCGACGCCCGGATCATCTTCGTCGACACCGAGACCTCCAACTGGACCTGGGACCACGAGGCGCAGGCCTTCTACTGGCACCGCTTCTTCACCCACCAGCCGGACCTCAACTACGACAACCCCGAGGTCCAGGAGGTCATGCTCGAGGTCATCCGGTTCTGGCTGGACCTGGGCCTTGACGGGTTCCGCCTCGACGCCGTGCCGTACCTGTTCGAGCGCGAGGGCACCAACTGCGAGAACCTGCCCGAGACCCATGAGTTCCTGAAGCGGGTGCGCAAGGAGATCGACGAGAAGTACCCGGGCCGGGTGCTGCTGGCCGAGGCCAACCAGTGGCCGCCCGACGTTGTCCCCTACTTCGGCGACGGCGACGAGTGCCACATGGCGTTCAACTTCCCGGTGATGCCGCGGATGTTCATGGCCCTGCGCCGCGAGGACCGCACCCCGATCGTCGAGATCATGAACCGCACCCCCAAGATCCCCGACGCCGCCCAGTGGGGGCTGTTCCTGCGCAACCACGACGAGCTGACCCTCGAGATGGTGACCGACGAGGAACGCGACTACATGTACGCCGAGTACGCCAAGGACCCCCGCATGCGGCGCAACATCGGCATCTCGCGGCGCCTGGCCCCGCTGCTCGACAACGGCCGGCGCCAGATCGAGCTGCTCTACAGCCTGCTCTACAGCCTGCCCGGCAGCCCGGTCATGTACTACGGCGACGAGATCGGCATGGGCGACAACATCTACCTGGGCGACCGCGACGGGGTCCGGACCCCGATGCAGTGGACGGGGGACCGCAACGCCGGCTTCTCCAAGGCCGACCCGGCCGCCCTGTACCTGCCGTTCCTGATGGACCCGGTCTACGGCTACCAGGCGTGCAGCGTCGAGGCCCAGGAGCGGGTCTCGACCTCGCTGCTCCAGTGGGTCCGGCGCATGCTCCAGGTGCGCAAGCAGCACCCGGTGTTCGGCATCGGCGACTACGAGCCCCTGTACCCCGACAACCGCCGGGTGCTGGCCTTCTACCGCCAGCTCGGGGCCGACGTGGTCCTGGTGGTGGCCAACCTGTCCCGCTTCGCCCAGCCGGTCGAGCTCGACCTGTCCCGGTTCCACGGCCTGGTGCCCGAGGAGATGTTCGGCCGGACCCCGTTCCCGATGATCGACGACGAGCCCTACCGCCTCGGTCTCGGCCCGCACGGGTTCTACTGGTTCCACCTGGTCGAGCCGCCGTCGGAGCCGGACGACACGGCCATGTTCCGGGCCATCCGCATCCGTTGACCCAGCCGCTGTTCCAGGTCGACGCATTCACCGCCGAGCCGTTCGCGGGCAACCCGGCCGCGGTCTGCCTGCTGGAGCCGGGCGCCGAGCCCGACCCGGCCTGGATGCAGCGGGTGGCGGCCGAGCTGAACCTGTCGGAGACGGCCTTCCTGCGGCCCGGTCCCGAGCCGGGCGCCTACGGGCTGCGCTGGTTCACCCCCACCGTCGAGGTCGAGCTGTGCGGGCACGCCACCCTGGCCTCGGCCCATGTGCTCTGGAGCGAGGGCCGGATCGCAGCCGGCGAGCCGATCCGGTTCGCCAGCGCCAGCGGACCGCTGGCCGCCCGGCCCGGCCCCGACGGCACCATCTGGCTCGACTTCCCGGCCACCCCGGCCGAGCCGGTGGGCCCGCCCTCCGGGCTGGTCGAGGCCCTCGGGGCCGGAGCGCCGCGCTGGGTGGGCCGGGGACGCTTCGACTACCTGGTCGAGCTGGAGGACGAGGCGGCCGTGCGCGACCTGGCCCCCGACCTGCGGTGGCTGGGGCGGTTGACGCCCGAGTCGGTCGGGGTGATCGTGACCGCGGCCGCGGCCGGCCGGGACGGCTACGACTTCGTGTCCCGCTACTTCGCTCCCGCGGCCGGGATCGACGAGGACCCGGTCACCGGGTCGGCCCACTGCGCCCTTGGCCCGTTCTGGGCCGGGCGCCTGGGCCGCGACGAGCTGACCGGCTTCCAGGCGTCGGCCCGCGGCGGCCTGGTCCAGGTCCGCCCCGCCGGCGACCGGGTCCACCTCGGCGGCCGGGCCGTCACCGTCCTCCGGGGCCAGCTCGTCGCCTAGCGCATGCCCGCACCGCGACGGTGGCAAGATGACGTGTTGTCGTCGGCGGTGGAGGCTGCGTGGAGGAACGGCTGCCCGGTGAGCGGCTGGGCGAGCTGGTCGAGCTCGGGGACCCGGCGGCGCTGCTGCGGGCGGTCGACGGGCTGTGCGCCAGCCGCGACTGGGCCGGGCTGGTCGACCTGCGGCGCCGGCTGGAGGAGGCGGTGGAGCGGGGGCGGCCGCTGTGGCCGGTGACCACCTATGTCGAGTACCGGCTGGCCCTCGACGGACCGGCCGCCGAGGCGGCCAGCGTGCTCCGGCCGGGGGCGGCCCGGTTCGCCCTCGGGCCGCTCACCGAGGTGGCCGCCACCACCCACACCTTCGCCGAGCTGGCCCCCCATGTGGCCGAGCCGGCGGTGGCCGGGGCCGTCGCCCAGGAGCGGGTCCTGCGCGGGGAGGACCTGCGCGGCGCCTCCGGGGCCCACGCCGAGGTGCTGGAGCTGCCGCTGGTCCTGGCCGCCTGGGAGCCGGCCTACGCGCTGGCCACCTACCGGCCCGACGAGCGCGAGGTCCCCGACCCGGGTGCCGAGGCGGTGGCCATGGTGGCCGGCCGGGCCGACCCCGGCCCGGCGCTGGAGCGGCCCGACGTCACCCGGGCCCTCACCGACCTGGTCGAGGTCTGGACCTCGGAGTCGGGCGGCGAGGCGCGGGCGGTGGTGGTCGCCGGCGGCCCGCCCGAGGCGGTGGCCGCCCTCGGCGTTCCTGAGCACCGGCTGAGCCCGGTCACGCCGGCCTCGGCCATGGCCCGGATGGCCTGGGCCGCGGCCAGCGGCGCCGCCCACGGCGTCCGCCGCGGGGCCGCCCTTGGGCGGTTCGACGCCTGGTGGGCCGCGGCCGCCCTGGCCGGGCTGGACTGGCCGCCCGACCCCGGCGACCTGGGGGCCGCCGTCGAGCGGCTCACCTGGTGGGTCTGGGACGACGGCATGCCCGGTACCGGCTGGATCCTGCGCCTGGCCGTGGCCGACCCCGCCGCCGGCTGGGCCGCCGCCCTCGACGCCGCCGACCACAGCTGATCCCACCATCCCGGCAGGACCCGTCGTATGGTGTACTGCGCGCCCGGCCGGTGGCGCGCCGGCGCGGCGCACGAGCGCGAACACGAGGAGCCGTAGATGCCCGACGACCAGCCTGGCCTCCCCGCCGGCGCCCCCGACGACCGCCCGGCCGAGCGTCCCGGCCCCCCTCCCCCGCCGGGTGACCCGACCCCCACCGCCCCGGTCCCCGACCCAACGCCAGCGCCCTGGCCGCCGTCTCCGACCGCACCCCTGGACCCGCCGGCAGCGCCCGGTCCGCCGGTGCCACCGCCCGGGCCGAGCTGGCCGCAGGTGCCTCCGCCGCCCGCCTCCGATCCCGCCCAGCCGGGCTACGGCCCGGTCCACCCTGGACAGAGCGGCTATGGCCAGCCCGGGTACGGGCAGCCGGGGTACGGGCCCCCGCCCGGCTACGGGTACGGCTACCCGCCGGGCCCGCAGACCGACAGCTCGGCCACGGCGGCACTGGTCATCGCCGTGGTCGGGTTCTTCATCTGCGCCCCCGTCGGCGCCATCGTCGCCCTGGTCCTGGCCAACAGCGCCCAGAAGCGCATCGAGGAGTCCAACGGCCGGCTGACCGGCCTGGAGCAGGCCAGGGCGGCCCGCATCATCGCCATCGTCGAGCTCGCCCTGACCGCCGTCCTGATCCTGGTCGGCGTGCTGATCGCCGTGGCCTCGCTCGGCTCCCGCTACTGACCGTCCCGCCAAGGAGCCTCCGTGCCAGCCCGCCCCCGTCTCCTCGCCACCCTCGTCCTTGTGCTCACGTTCACATTGACCGCCTGCCAGACCGGCCCGGCCGCCTCCCCCGCCGACACCCCGCCGGCCCGCGGCGTCACCACCGTCGAGGCCAAGGACCTCAAGTTCCTCCCCCCGGCGATCGAGGTGGCGCCGGGCACCGAGGTCACCTGGCGCTTCGACGACGGGTCGGTCCCCCACAACGTCAAGGGGGACGGGTTCGCCTCCGGGAACCAGACCAGGGGCACCTTCAGCCACCGCTTCGAGCGGGCCGGCGAGTACCGCTACCACTGCGACCTGCACGCCGGCATGGACGGCCGCGTGGTGGTGACCGCCAGCACCTCCGGCTGACCGGACCGGCGGCGCGACGTACCATAGGGCCATGACCGACAGCGCCACCCTCACCCCGGCGATCCAGGAGTACCTGGAGTCCCTCTACTGGCTCGGCGAGGCCGGCATCGAGCGGACGCCGACCAACCTGGCCAGGGCGATGCAGGTGTCGCCGCCCAGCGTCACCGGCATGGTCCGCCGCCTCGAGGGCGAGGGCCTGGTCGACCGCGGCCCTGGCAAGCGGATCGCCCTCACCGCCAAGGGCGTCGAGGTGGCCAAGCACGTGGTCAGCCGCCACCGGCTGGTCGAGGCGTTCCTGGTCAAGATCATGGGCGTGCCCTGGGACGAGGTCCACGAGGAGGCCGAGGCCTTCGAGATGGGCGTCACCCCGGCGCTGGAGGCCCGCATGCTGGAGATGATCGGCGAGGCCCGGACCTGCCCTCACGGCCACCCGATCGGCGACTACCCGCGCGAGCCCGGCGTGCCCCTGACCGCCGCCTCCACCGGCAGCGTCGTGCGCATCCTCCGGTTCGAGAACGAGGACCACGACCTGCTGCGGATGTTCCGCCGGGCCGGGGTCGAGCCAACGGTCAGCTACACCATCGTCGCCTTCGGCGAGGACCTGGCCCGGCTGGAGGGCCCGCACGGGCCGTCCGAGCTGCCCCTGTTCGCGGCCCGGACGATCTCGGTCGCGGTCGAGCGCCCGGGCGACGGCCTTCCGGCCGAGCAGGACCCCGAGAGCCTGGCCACCGCCTACCTCCTCGGCGACACCCACTGGAGCCGGTAGTCGGATACAGTTCCTCGGACCCGACGAGGCCTTCCCAGGAGCACGTGTGGAGCAACTGATCACCGAGACCATCCTCGAGTACGGGCTGCTGGCCATCTTCGTCCTCATGCTCCTCGAGTCGGCCTGTATCCCTGTGCCCAGCGAGATCACCATGCTGTTCGGGGGCGCGCTGGCCAACGCCAGCTTCGTGGCCAGCCTCGGCCAGGAAGGCCGGCAGCTCAACTTCGTGGCCGTCGGCCTGGCCGGCACCCTCGGCAACCTGGTCGGCTCCTGGATCGCCTGGGGGGTCGGGTGGCGCGGCGGCAGGCCGCTGATCGAGCGCTGGGGCCGCTATGTCTTCCTGCGCCAGCACGAGATCGACCGGGCCGAGGTCTGGTTCGACCGCCACGGCGAGGCCGCCGTGTTCGGGTCCCGCCTGCTCCCGGTGGTGCGGACCTTCATCAGCCTGCCCGCCGGCATCGCCCAGATGCCCTTCGTCCGCTTCTCGGTCTACACCTTGCTCGGCTGCCTGCCCTGGACCTTCGCCCTGGCCGCCCTGGGCTACGCCCTCGGCAGCCAGTGGCAGAAGGTGGAGCACCTCCTGCGGCCCATCTCCATCCTGATCGCCGTGCTCGTCGTCGCCGCCGCCGGCTGGTGGCTGTACCGGCGCTGGAGGGAGCAGCGCCGCTCCCTCCCCACCGAGCCCGACGAGGACCGCGCCCCCGCCGACCGCTGACCCGGTCGCCCGGCTCCACACCCCACCCGGTACCCTAGCCTGGCAGGTCAGCGCCGGAGTGCTGGAATCGGCAGACAGCCGCGCCTTAAAAGCGTTGGGCCCCGCAAGGGCATGAGGGTTCGAGCCCCTCCTCCGGCACTCGGCACCCGAGTCATCTACCTGCGCCTTTGGCGAGTGGAACGACGGCCGGGGCGTCGGTGGGTCGCGCTGGGGTCGCGACTACCGCAGCGCGGAGCCGCTCCAGCCGCTCGGCGAGCGCCTCCACCTCGTCGCCGTACAGGTGTCCGTAGGTGTCCAGGGTGATGCTCGCGGTCGCGTGGCCGAGCTGGCGCTGCACGGCCTTGACGCTGGCGCCCTCGCGGATCAGCAGGCTCGCGCAGGTGTGCCGTAGGTCGTACCAGCGCAGGCCCGCGGGCAGCCCGGCCACGCGGACAGCAGGCTTGAAGTAGCCCGGCACCCACTTCGAGTCGCGCAGCGGCCCGCCCAGCGGCGCGGTGAACACGAGGTCCTCAGGGCCGACCGCCCGCCCGGTCAGGTGCGCGGCAAGCTCCTCCCGCAGGAACCGGGGGAGCATGACGGTGCGGGCCTCGTGGGTCTTCACCGTGCCCCAGCGGAGCCGGCCGGCGACCTCGGGCGCGGCCTCCGCAACCCGGGCCGTGCCCCGCAGCAGGTCGAGCCGCCCGACCTTGAGCGCGACCACCTCGCAGGGTCGCAGGCCCGCGTAGGCGGAGAACAGCACCAGCACGCGGTAGCGCGGGTCGATGGCTGCCGCGAGCGTCTCGACCTGGGTGGCGTCGAGGAACAGCATCTCCCGGCGCTGCACCTTCGGCGGCTTCACCCCCGAGGTTGCGTTGCGGGCCAGCTTGCCGCCCTCGACGGCGCTGGAGAGGACGAGCGAGAGCACCTGGAGCGCCTTCCCGGCCCGCTTGGGGCCGAGCCCGCCGTCGACCAGGGCGGCGACCCACTCGCGCACGGCCAGGGTGTCGACGCCGGCAAGCGGCCAGTCCCGGAACCGTGGCAGGACGTGGCAGTCGAGCAGGCTTCGGTAGTCGCGTCTGGTGGTCGGCTTAAGCGCCGCCGTCGAGGCGAACCATCGCTCGGCTTGCGCGCCGACGTCGAGGCGGCCCGCGCTCGGGTCGACGTAGGCGCCCCGGTACTTGGAGTCCTCGACCTCGGCCAGGAACCGGCGGGCGTCGGTCATGCGGTTGAAGGTTCTGACGCGCTCCCGGCCGCTGGCCTCGCGCCACCGGGCTCGGTAGGTCACCCTGCCGTCGCGGGTCCGCTTCTCGACGTGGCTCACCCGGCCCTGCCTTTCTGCCCGGGCGGCAGGTACCCGAGTTCCCGTGCCCGCCGAATCCATCTGTGGACCGTGGTAATCGGCACGCCGTTCGCCTCGGCAAGCTCGACCGCCGGGCGGTTGCCCTGCGCCCTCAACCCCGTGTAGGCGTCCGCGACCTGCCGGTAGAAGCTCGCCGGTTTGGGGTTGGACGTCGGGACGCGCAGCCGGGCGCGCGGGCGCCTGGCACCCACCACCACCTCGATCGGCAGCGCCTCCTCCCCCTCGACGGCCTGGCCGACGGGCACCTCGAAGAACCGGCCCCCTCTGGCGAACCCGCTTATGCGCTGTTGCCCGATCGCCGCGCCGCTGGCGTGCTTACTCCCGGTGACAGCCTCGGGCGGGAGCGCCGCGCCCGATCCTGTTGCCACGCCTGCATGCGCCTCCAACGGGCCGCCTTCGACAACTTGATCGGTGCGATCGAACACCATCGGCCCGGGCACCTCCAGCCTCTCGACGATGTACTCGCGGAGGTTCGCCGCGTTCACCAGGCCCTCGGCGTGCGCGAGCGGCACCTGCCGGAGGGCGGTCGAGTCGATAGGTCCGCCCGGCGCCAACCGCAGCTCGACGACCTCCAAGCGACCCCGGTCGTTCGGCCGAACACGCATCTCGAACGGTGGGTCGGCATCGATGGTGACGCGCACCCATCCACCATTCCCCGCACTGAGAGTCGTTCGTCTTGGTGCCATGCCGCCGAGCATACGGGAAGTGTCGGGAAGTGTCTAGGCTAGCGAGGGTAGTTGCGGGAATCGCAAGGACGTGCTTTCCTGTTCCCGATATCACCCTAGCGAGGCTAGACCCCCCCCTGGAGGCCGTCGGATGCCACCCACCCGCCTGACCGTCGAGGAGGTGGCAGCGAGATGGCGTCTGCAGCCCAAGACGCTCCACAACTGGCACCTGCTCGGCAAAGGCCCGACACCCGTGAAGGTCGGACGCCGGCTGCTGTACCGCCTCGACGAGATCGAGCGGTGGGAAGCCGAGCAGGAGACGCTCGCTCGTGCCCGGTGACGGCGGAGGCCGGCGGCGACTGCATCGCCAAACCGGCCTCGACACCGAACGCCCCGCCGACCCCAACAGCAAGCAGGACCAAGATGAGCTTACCCCACGACACTGACCCCGCCCCCGTTGGCGAGCTGCTCGCCTGCTGGGTTGGCGCCAAGCTGGCCGAGGTCGACGACCTGGTCGACGAGGCCCGCAGCCGGGTCGATGCCATCCCCGACCAGCGGGTCATGTGGAGCCTGGTCGGCGAGGTCATCGTGCTGCTGCGCGCCCTCGAGTTGGAGGTCGCCGAGCTGCGCAAGGCGGCCAGGCGATGAGCGGCATCCTCTACGACCCACCCGACCACGGCACGCCCGACGCTGCGCCCCTCCTTGCCGGGCTCCGCAACGGCGCTTGGCTGGACGCCCAGAACTTTCCGCCGCTGGCCTACGCCGTCCCGGGCGTGGTCCCGGAGGGGTCGGTGCTGTTGGTCGGCCCGCCCAAGATCGGCAAGAGCTGGTTCGTCCTCACCGTCGCGCTGGCCGCCGCGACCGGCGGCAGAGCGCTAAGCATCGCCGTCCCCCGGCGCCCGACGTTGTACCTGGCCTTGGAGGACGGCGATCGGCGCCTTCAGGACCGCTGCCGCAAGCTGCTGGGTGGCGATCCGATCCCCCGCGAGTTCGAGTACCTCATCAGGGTCGAAGGCCCCGTCCTCGACACGATCGCCGCGTGGCTCGACCGGCAACACGACGTGCCGCCCCTGGTGATCCTCGACACCCTCGGCAAGGTCATGCCACCCGCCGAGCACGGCGAGACAAGCTACGGGCGCGACTACCGCGTCGGGACCACCCTCAAGCGGGTCGCCGACGAGCACCCCGGCATGACCCTGCTCACCAATCACCACGATCGCAAGGCCGCGGCCGATGACTTCGTCGACTCCGTCAGCGGCACCCACGGCCTGGCCGGCGCCGCCGACACCGTGATCGTGCTCACCCGCTCCCGGCACGAGACCTCGGGGCTGCTCAAGATCACCGGCCGCGACGTCCCCGAGGGCGAGTACGCGCTCCAGCTCGTCGACGGGTGCGCCTGGGACCTTGACGGCGCCGGCCTCGACGAGGCCTCCTCCCGAGCCCGCCAGGTGCGGCTGACTGGCGGGCTCGGTGACCGCTCAGCCGAGATCATCGCCTTCGTCGCCGCCAACCCGCCGGGCGTCCGGGCCCACGAGGTCGAGGAGAAGTTCGGCCCGGACGCCCGGCGCTACCTCAAGCGCCTGGCCGACGCGGGCCGACTGCAGAAGCTGTCTCGCGGCTACTACACCAGTGTCCCAAGTGTCCCATCGTCCCATTCGCAGGTCAGCGAGGGTGAGCAACGGGACAACGCTCGGGACAGTGTCACAAACGGCAGCGACGAGGATTAGGGCCGTGACCAGGCATTGGGACATTGGGACACTTGGGACACTGGGATACCAGCCGCAGAACAGTGAGAGCCACCGTGGTGGTGGCTCTCACTTACATGTCGTTGGCTACCGCAATGAGTCGAGGAAGTCGTCGTCGGTCTTGAACCGCTCCCCCTCGCCGCGCCGAGCCTCCTCGGTCGCCTCACGCTCGCCGGCCTGCCACTCGGGCGTCCAGAACCATGCCTGGCTTCGATCGACGGCAACCAGCGGTCGCAGGATGATCTCCCCGTTGTCTGACACTACGGCCTCGATCAAATCCCCCTCCTCCAACTTGGCCGCCTTACGAACGTCGTCAGGCAGTGTTAGTTGCCCCTTCGCTCGAAGGGTGGTGCGGGCCATCGCGTCCGCCTCCCTTCTGCCCCCCGGATCGGCTGCAATGGTCGGCTCTACCGGTGCTGCCCTCTGCCGATCCCTGTCCATGCTGCGCGCTGCTGCTGTCTACTGCTCAGCCTGTGAACAGTGCTCGACACACGAGCACTGTTCAACCAGTGAACAATACAACTGTAACTTCGGCAAGTCCTACTCCAACTGTAGTTAGACTTTCCTACCCTCGGACGATCCCATGATACGATCCCCCGGACCTGCTCCCGGGTCATCGGTAGCCCATGGGGATGGATGACGCTGCGATGCCGACGTACACGAAGCTGCCCAGGTTCCAGAAGGACTTCGACCAGCTCTCCGCAGACGACCAGGAGCGCTTCCGGCAGGCTGTGGAGAAGTTCATCGAGGATCTCAAGCGCGGCCGGGGCTTCCGCCCTGGCCTGCGGGTACGAGGAGTCCAGGGCGCTCCAGGTATCTACGAAGTGACGTGGGCGCCGGACGGCCGGGCCACCTTCCACTACGGCGAGCCGATCCAAGAGGGCGAGGCTCACGTGGTGTGGCGCCGGGTCGGCAGTCACGCCATCCTGGCCAACCCCTAGGTCGTACCGAGGGCAGCGTGAACCTCGGCATCTGCGCCGGTTGCGCCGGCCTGAAGCGGCTCCGCGAGGACGGCACCGTCCCGATCCGCTACGTGGGGATCCCCGTCAGCGTGCGAGCGGTTCGCACGGTCGGCGCCGGCCGTGTGCGGCGTCGGTGTCCGGGCTCGCTGAAGCGGCCGAGGCGGGTTGAGCGGTAGCCCGGCGGCCCCATCAGCCGCTCGCCTTCCGGCCCTGTCGCGGCATCGCCGGTCGCCGGCCAACCTGCCGGGCCCGGTACCGCTCGGCGGTGGCGTCAATCCAGAAGTCCAGCCCGGCCTCCACGCTCATGTGCTCGGTCAGCCAACCCCGCCGGGCCTCGGTCCACCGCTTATAGGCGTCGTCGTGACGGTCCCGGGCCACCCGCTCGGGATCGTCGCCGATCCCCACCACGACGGTGCGCATGTGCTCTACCCCGTCGACGTACCAGCCGCCCATCTGCACCGGGTGCGGCATGGCGTAATGCTCGGCCAGCGGGATCGCGCGGCCCTCCTGCGCCGGGTCGGGGCCGCCCAGCAGCCACTCCTGCCAGTCCTCGGCCGAGAACTCCCGCAACGGCTGGGGCATGTCGGCCGGCAACTCCTGCCGGCGGCGCGGCCAGCGACTCACCGGCCGTCCCGCTGGTAGGCCACCAGCTCACCCAAGGCGCGAAGGCTCTGAACAGCGGCCGGCCCCCGCCCCTCCGACAACTCCACCAGCCGCAGCGCCAGCGCCCTGGACAGCGCGTCGTCCTCGGGGAACTCCTCGAGCACCGCGGCGGCCAGGGCAGCCGTCGCCCGCGCGGCCTGCTGCTGGGCTTCTGAGGGGCCTTTCTCCTTGCAGCGGCCTGGCTGGCATAACTCGTGGATTCCGGCCTGATGGGCGCGGTATCGGCGGGCTCTAAGGGCCTCTGAGTCGGCCACCGTCACCTCCTGGTCACGTGACGGGATTTCACGCCGGTACGGGGAACGCACGGCTGTGCGCGGGGACGATCAGGGTCCTCGCAGCAAAGAAACCACCCTCTCACCTGCATTGTCTACCAATCTGGTGGGAAAGCGTGCGACACTGGGGCCGAGGTGGTGTTGCGGCCCGTGCCTTCGCACCGGGAGCGGGTCGCCCACCGAAGGTGCGATCGAGGAGTGGCAGCCATGCCCGAGCAGCCCGTGCTGCTGGCCGAACTGGAGCGCGATCTACCCGTGCCGGCGGTCGGCTGGGCGGCCGAGTTGGCCGGCCGCGGTGTCGCCGTCGTCCTGGACGATCTCGGCAGGGCAGCGGTCGAGCGCTCGATCGCGCGAGCCATCTACGCCGAGCACTTCGAGGCCGAGGCCCGCACGGCCCGTAAGCGGGCGGAGCTGGAGCAGCGGGCGGTCGAGGCGGACCAGCGGTTCCGGGCCAGCCTGCCCGCCGGCATCCCGGCCGGGGCGGTGCCGGAGGGCATCAGCGCCGGGATGCTGATGATGTTGTCCGACCCGATGCAGGGGGCGCGGCGGGAAAGCGTGCTCGAGCATGCGTTGGCCAACGGCGGCACCGTCGCCTACCACCCGGTCCGGGAGGAGTCGTGACCCCGTGACGATGGACAAAGGGAACCGTTACATCCTGGGCGTCCGGTTCTTCCACAGGTCGGCGTAGGTGTCCGGGCGTCAACGTCAGCCTTGCCGGTTGTGGGCATGGGCCGGTAGGGACCGAAGCTAGCCAGCAGCATGGAGGCCTCCTTGTAACCTCTCGGGCCGGCTGCGCCCGGACAACGCCAGCACCCCCGGTGCCTGCGCTCCCGGGGGTGCTGTGCTGTCCTGGTAGGTACTACCCGTCAAGGCCGCTGCGCGTCCCTTCGGGATGGCCTGCGGCCAGCCTTGACGGTGGTCGAGGAAGCGGCGCTGGTCGTCGGGGCCACCTCGAACAGAGGTTGCTGGTCAGGTGGGGCAGGGCCCCCACACCCCCGAACACCCGTTGGTCCGTGGTTACAGGGCCCACCGGAGCAGCGCGGCGATGGCGAGGCCGACCAGCAGGACCCACAGGCTGGCCTGGCAGGCCCACATGATCCATCCCATGACGCTGCCGTGGTGGTGCTGGTCTCCGGTGCCGTAGTAGTGCTGGATGCCGTAGTAGTGCTGTTCTCGGGAATTCATGCCGGCCCCCCGAAACTGGTCGTTCCCGCTCATGATCGCTATTGCCCACTTGCCTTGCCAGTGAGTTTCCGGCACAGCATCGCTGGAACGGTGTTCCCCAGGTGACAGGTGAGCTGTCAGCTTGGTGACAGCCATGCGGCCCGGCGCGCGCTACCGTCGCAGCACTGGAGGGTGCGTCATGGTGAACAGGATCAAGGCGATGTGGGCGCGGCGTTGGCGGCGGCGTGGTCGTCAGAGCGGCGAGCACGAGTTCTATGACCAGCGCGAGGCCAGTCGGTACCGGTCCGAGGCCGAGGCAAGGGGCCATTGGAATCCGCCCGGTGGAGACTCGATGTAGCCGAGGTCATGCGGCGTCGTCGTCTCGGCAGATCGGGCAGACCGAGCCGGCGGCCCGGCGTTCCGCATCGCTGCTGGGTCCGGTCATCCCCCAGAGGAGCCCGCTGTGTGCCATCTCCGAACCAGTGTTCGAGTAGGAGAGGTGCGGAGTGGGGCCGCATTGCTCGTTCTGCGGGACCTCGACCGGGCCGTTCAGCGAGGTCGAGGGCCTGTTCACGGTGCTGATGTGCACCCGCTGCCGGACCATCCGCCATGCCAGCCCGCCCGAGCTCCTCGCCCACTACGACCCCGGCGAGCCATGGCTCAAGTGGGGCTGCCCGATCCAGGGCTGCGGGCATCGGGTGATCATTTCGCGCGAGCTTGAGGGGGCACACGGCGGCCGAGCATCCTGGCTGGGTCGCCACCTACGAGCTGCTCCGGCCCTACCCGAACCAGTTGGAGCGGGTCGTCTACCGTCAGGTCGAGGCGCCGCCCTCAGACCCGTCGACGCTGTAACTCGGTGATGCACTGTGCCGCTCGTAGGTTCATAAGGCACCCGGGTACGCATGACCGCCGACGTGCCACAGGTTGAAAGTGCTACTGAAGCTGGACAGGGCTCGTCTCGTGAACGATGATCGCGCGTCTCGTCGCGAGCGGTAGAGGGGGACTCATGGACGAACAAGAGACCGCAGCCGTGGTCGAAGGTGATGTGTCGGCCTCCGTGGCGGAGACAGCCAGGAAGCCAAGGCCGCGCGGTGCACCCAAGTGGGAGATTGAGGCCCGTGACCGGCTGAAGGTCGCCATCCGGCGGTACAGCAAGCCGCTGGCCGACCTGGTGGCTCGCGATGCCAACGAAGGCGACACCCGGCTGCTGGTCACCGACTTCCTGTGCGACGGCCTGGGGTTCGACAAATATGCCGACCTGACCACCGAGTACCAGGTCAAGGGTGAGTTCGCCGATTTCGGGGTGCGCATCGACCGCGAGTTGGTGGCTTTCATTGAGGTTAAACGGGTGGCCACCAAGCTGTCGACTCGCCATCTCCGCCAGGTCGAGATGTACGCCGTCAACGAGGGCGTGGAGTGGATCATCTTGACCAACGGGTCGGTGTGGCAGGTCTATCACATCACCGGGGGCCTCCCAGTCTCGATCGATCTGGCCCTGGAAGTGGATCTTCTCGGGGACGAGCCGCCTGCCCACAAGGTCAACGAGCTGTTCTACTTGAGTCGTGAGTCGTTGAAGAAGCGGCAGATCGATGAGCTGTGGAAGGCCAAGCGGGCCACCTCGCCGACCTCGCTGGCCCAGGTGCTGGTCTCCGACCCGGTCGCGGAGGCGATCCGCAAGGAGTTGTGGCGACAGACCGGGCATCGGGTCGATACGGCCGAGATCGTCAAGCTGCTCACTGAGACGGTACTTCGCCCGGGCGGCCTTCACGGGTAAGACACCGCTCCGGCAGGCCGAGGATCACTCGGTAGGGTCGCGATCCAACGCCATCCCCGTAGCGACCGAGGGCGTCCGCACCCCATGGCGCCTCTCCCGCCAGGGAGAAGCGCCTATGGGCTCTCCGGCGTTATGTCGATGGACGGCTGCATGCCAGGCAGGTCGAGGGTGGAGAACAACTGGTGGGCCGCCCCCCAGCCACGGTCGATGCCGATTGCGCGCTTGACCAGCTCCCACTCCTCGTCGGTCACCCCGTGCAGCTTGGCGGCCTTCCAGGCCGTCGTGGTCGCCCGGTCAAGCTGCCGCAGTGCTTCGGCGATGGCCGGACCTTGGATTTCAAGGACCGCGATGGCGGTGGTCACCTCGGTCAGGACGTCGACCGGCACCAGGTCGGGCACCACGTCGGTAAGCTCGCGCGTCTGGGTCATGGCAGCACCTCCTCAAGAAGAACCGCCCAGCGAACCAGTGCGTTTCGCCCGAGCATCGGGCCGCCGCCCTGGCCGGCGTCACCCAGGACAGCATCTACCTCTGAGCGCGCTACGACCCCGGAGTCTCCCGGACCCCGGGGTCGTAGCCCGGACCAGGCCGGCGGCGATCCGGCCCGGTCTTCGGAACGATGGTCTCCCACACCGAGTGCTCGGGGGAGCACACCCGACCACCGACCCACCAAAGAACCCCAACCACGCGGCCGGCGTTACCGACCCACGATCGGCCCTGCCCAGCCAAGGCCCAGCACGAGAAGGAACGCCCCTAGAGTGGAGGGCCACAGAGACGGTCTTGCGTCACCGGGGGGATGATCCCAACCCTATGGCCCTCCCGGCCGCCGCTCATGCGGTCTGCCGGTTCGGCTGCCGCACGGTCGGCGAACATGGTGCAGCTTGGGTCATCCGGCACGTTCTGGTCACCACGCATGCGTACCAAAGTCCTATGCCGCGATCGGCGAAACGGCACTAGGCGCGCCGACGAACAGGCCGAGATCTATCGAAGCGGGCCACAACCCCGGAGACGTCTCCGCGTGCCTCCGGGGTCGTGACCGGGGCCGGGCTGGAAGCGCGGTCAGCTCGGCCGAGGGCCGATGGCCGGCCCGGTGGTTGGTCGGTGCGTCCAGGGGGGGCCTTGGGCCACCGACCAACCGAACCGAGCAATACCATGGTGGCGCTGAACGCTTGCTGAACGACAGCAAACACTTGGTGAACCCTCGGCGACGCGGGGGAGAACGGTGTCGGGGTCCACAGCCCCCCGAGTCGCAGGTACGGACTCGGGGTCGCCAAGCTGGTCCTACCCGCTGCGGCCCCTCGTGGGGGACCAGGCCCCTCCGCGGCGCCCCGAGTACGTATCCCTTTTGCCTCCCTGGCCCTGGTAAAGATCGTATCGGCGGTCGTTATCTTGGCAACCGGAAGAGCCTCGACCCCTTACGCCAAGCGGCCCCGTCATCCGGCGGGGC
>JASLIH010000456.1 GCA_030152105.1 Actinomycetes bacterium | reverse complement strand
GGCGGCTGGAGCGACGTGCGCGCCATCATCGCCGTCCCCGACCGGTACCTGACCCGCCCCTGACGCCCTGGGCTAGCGGTGGATGAGGACCGGGGTGCCCTCGGGCACCTGCGGGTAGAGGGCCTCAACGTCCGACAGCAGCATCCGGATGCAGCCGTGAGAGGCGTAGTGGCCGAT
The DNA here is from genome assembly GCA_030152105.1 of Actinomycetes bacterium. The sequence goes on along the minus strand of JASLIH010000456.1, from coordinate 17,222 downwards.
CGAGTAGCTGGCGTAGGTGCCGTGGATCAGGATCCCGGAGGCGTTCAGGGACATCGCCCTGGTGCCGAGCGGGTTGCCCGGGCCGGGCGGGATCGAGGCCGGCATGTCGGCGCCCCAGCCGTCCTTGGCCGGGTTGGTCCAGGTCGGGTTCATCCGCTTGTAGACGACCTCCCAGCTCCCCTGCGGGGTCGGGAAGCTCGGCTGCCCGGTCGCCACCGGGTAGACCTTGCGCACCTTGAGGCCGTCGTAGAAGGTCAGCCGGTTGGTGGACAGGTTGACCTCGATCGTCTTGCCCAGCCTGTCGTTGGTGACCTTGGGGTCGACCGGCCTGGTGACCAGCTTGACGTTGCGGGCGTTGCCGCGCAGGCCCTTGGCCAGGGCACGGGCGCTCGCCTCGACGTCGAGGACGCGGCCGTCCTTGGCCTTCTGCTTGACGACGCGGCCGTCGACCAGCTTGATCGAGGCGTTGGTGGGGGCGACGGCCAGCTTGGGGGCGAGGGCGCGCACGAACCGGTTCACCTTGGCGTTGTCCTCGGCCAGGGCGACGTTGACGCTGTGGGCCACCGGCTTGTTGGTCAGCCGGTACCAGAAGTCCTTGGACCACGACAGCTCCGGCCCGGCGATAGCCTGGTCGACCGCCTGCTCGACCGCGGCGCCGTGCCCGAGCCCGGCCGGGGTGACCGGCCAGCGCTTGTCCCCGCCGACCACGAACACGCCCCGGCGCAGCTTCGGCTCGGTGGTTGCCTTGACCGCGGTCACGGCCTCCTCGCGGGTCATGCCGCCGACGTCGACCCCGGCCACGGTCACGCCGGCCAGGATGCGGCCCGACGAGGCGCTCACGCGGGCGGTGGCGACAACGCTCATGGTGGCCAGCAGCACGACGGCCAGGCCGATGATCACGGCGAGACGTTGCCAGCCGGGCACCCCGGCCGGGCGCTTCCAGGTCGGCATCCGAACCCCTGGTACCTTCATCTGCCTCGTTCCTCCCCCCAGCGACACACTCGGACAGACCGTCGGCTCGCCACCCCCCAATCTGAAGCGGCCGACCACCGAGCGCGGTTCCTTCCTACCCGACGGCTCGAGTTCGGGCAAGCACCAACGGGGATCGTTGAGCCTTCGAGGACGGATCGTTATCGTCGATCGGCATGACCGAGTCGACCCTCGCCCCCGCGGCCGCCCTGCGGCGGATCGCCTTCCTGCTCGAGCGGGGCCGGGAGCCGACCTACAAGGTGCGGGCCTTCCGGCGGGCGGCGGCCGCGGTCGACGACACCGACCCGGCGACCCTGGCCCGGCTGGCCGCCGATCCCGGCCCTGGCCTGCGGAGCCTGCCCGGGATCGGGGAGGTCACCGAGCGGGTCATCCGCGAGGCCCTCGCCGGCGAGGTCCCGGTGTACCTGCGGCGCCTTGAGGCGATCGAGGGCCAGCCGGTGGCCGAGGGCGCGGCCGCCCTGCGGTCGGCCCTGCGCGGCGACTGCCACGCCCACTCGACCTGGTCGGACGGTGGCAGCCCGATCGGCGAGATGGCCGAGGCGGCCCGCGACCTCGGCCACGAGTACCTCGTCCTCACCGACCACTCGCCGCGGCTGACGGTGGCCAACGGCCTCAGCCCGGAGCGATTGCTGGCCCAGCTGGACGAGGTCGCCCGCCTCAACGAGGCCCTGGCGCCCTTCCGGATCCTCACCGGGATCGAGGTCGACATCCTCGAGGACGGCAGGCTCGACCAGACCGACGAGCTGCTGGGCCGGCTCGACGTCGTGGTGGCCAGCGTCCATTCCAAGCTGCGCATGCCCGGCCCGGAGATGACCCGGCGGATGGTGGCGGCCGTGACCAACCCCCACACCGACATCCTCGGCCACTGCACCGGCCGGATCGTGGTCGGCCGGGGCCGGCCCGAGAGCGAGTTCGACCCCGAGGCGGTGTTCGCCGCCTGCGCCGCCAGCGGCGTGGCCGTCGAGGTCAACTCCCGCCCCGAGCGCCAGGACCCGCCCAAGCGCCTGCTGCGCCTGGCCGTCGAGGCCGGCTGCCTGGTCTCGATCGACACCGACGCCCACGCCCCCGGCCAGCTCGACTGGCAGCTCGGCGGCTGCGAGCGCGCCTTCGCCTGCGGCGTCACCCCCGACCTGGTGGTGAACACCCGCGACGTCGACGGCCTGCTGGCCTGGGCCGGCCGCCACCGCGGGGAGCGGGCCCAGGGCTAGGCGGCCCCGGCCCGCTCGGCCTCGACCAGGACCCGGCGGAGCAGCTTGCCGGTCGGGGACCTGGGGACCTGGTCGACGAACTGGACGCCGCGCAGCCGCTTGTAGGGGGCGACCCGGTCGGCGACCCAGGCCTCCAGCTCGGCCCCGCTGACCTCGGCCCGCCGGGCCACATGGGCCACCGGGAGCTCGCCGGCCACCGGGTCGGGCCGGGGCACGACCGCGGCGTCGGCCACGGCAGGGTGGGCGCACAGCAGCTGCTCGAGCTCGGCCGGGGCCACCTGGTAGCCCTTGTACTTGATCAGCTCCTTGAGCCGGTCGACCACGAACAGGTAGCCGTCGGCGTCGAAGTGGCAGAGGTCGCCGGTGCGCAGCCAGCCGCCGGGGCCGAGGGTGGCCGCCGTGGCCTCCGGGTGGTTGCGGTAGCCGCGCATCACCTGGGGGCCGCGCAGCCACAGCTCGCCGGTCTGGTCCGGGCCGAGGTCGCCGCCACCGGCGTCGACAATCCGGGCCTGGGTGCTGGGGAGGAGCCGCCCGGCCGACCCGCGCCGGGGCTCCTCCGGCGGGGCGATGGCGAAGGCGGCCGTCCCCTCGGTCATGCCGAACCCCTGGCCGACCTGGCAGCCCAGCCGGTCGGCGCAGCGCTGCTCGACCTCGGCGCCGAGCGGCGCCGCCCCGCAGCCGAGGAAGCGCAACGACGAGAGGTCGAAGTCGTCGACCAGCGGGTGGCCGGCCAGGGCGAGCACGACCGGCGGGACCACGACCGTGGAGGTCGCCCGGTACCGCTGGATGAGCCCGAGGAAGCCGGCCAGGTCGAAGCGGGGCATGGTGACCACCGTCGCCCCCGCCCGCAGGCTGCAGGGCAGGATCAGGTTCTGGCCGATTGCGTGGAAGAACGGCGCCACCCCGACGACCACGTCGGCTTCGGTCAGGCCGAGCACGGCCTGGACCTGGCGGGCCTGGGCGACCACGTTGGCGTGGGTCAGCTCCACGCCCTTGGGCAGGCCGGTGGTGCCGCTCGAGTAGGGCAGCGCGGCCAGGTCGCTCGCCGGGTCGATCCGCACCCTGGGTGGGGTCCCGCCTTCGGTGAGCAGGCTGGCGAACGGGGTCGCGCCGTCGGCCTCGCCGAAGACGAGCACCTCTCCGACCCCGGCCTTGTCCGCTGCCGCCCGCGCCGTCTCCAGGAACGGCGGGACGGTGACCAGCACCGACGCGCCGGCGTCGGCCAGCTGGGTCGCCAGCTCCCCGGCCGTCAGCAGGGGGTTGGCGCCGGTGACGGCCCCTCCGGCGGCCATGGCGCCGTACATGGCGACCGCGTACTCGGGCAGGTTGGGGCTGGACAGGGCGAGCACGTCGCCATTGCCGAACCCCCGGGCGGCCAGGCCGGCCGCGACCCGCTCGACGCCGTCGGCGAGCTGCCGGTAGGACAGCGTCCGGCCGGTCGGCCCGTCGACCAGGGCCGGCTTGTCGCCGAACCGGGACGCGCCCTCGAACAGGAACTCGGGAACCGGGACGGCCGGGTCGTCGATGGCCGGAAGGTCGCTGTGCCAGGGCTGCGGGTCGGGCATGGCTGGTCCTCCTCAGGTGAGCGGGTCAGCGCGTGAGCTGCTCCTGGAGCACGGTGGCCGGGTTGGGGAGGCGGTAGGGGACCAGCGAGGTGGCCGGCGGGGTGAACCAGTGGCCGGCCTCGCAGCCGGTCTTGACGTGCTCGACCGGGCCCGAGGTGGACGCCCAGGTCCAGCGGTCGTGGACCGAGGCGGGGGCCGGGCAGGTGGGGTCGGGGCAGGCGACGATGTGCATGGGTTGCTCCCTCTCCGGAGGCGGTGACCTGTCGAGGACGCTAGCCGGCCATCGTTTCCCGACCGTTTCCCCGTCGTGTTCGCCCGCCCCTCGCGGCAATGTGCGAGCTAGCCGAAGCGGAAGCGGGTGACGTCGGTGGGGAAGGCGCTCCAGGCCCGTGCCCGTTGCGGGCGCAGCGCCCACAGTCCGGCGGTGTAGGCCGCCTCGGGCGGGCCGTAGCCGTACTTTGCCCTGAAGGTCGCCTTGAGGCGGCTCGCCTGCTCGGCCGGCGGGACCACCCGCTCCATCGAGCCCTCCAGGATGACCGCCGCCATGGTGTCCTCGAGGTGGACCACGACCCGCCGGTCGTGCTCCAGGTTGCGCTGGTGCAGCGTGCCCGGGCTGCCGCCGTACCACCAGGCGTCGTCCAGCCAGATCCCGTCGACCGGGACCACATGGGCCCGTCCATCACGGCGAGTGGTGACCAGCCAGTAGCGCGGCGCCTGCTCCAGCCGTTCCCGCACCGCCCCCCACTCCATGGTCGTGGTCGCCGTGCCGTACCCCTCCGGCAGCTCGACCCGCTCGGCGGTCGGGTCCATCGGCACCTCCTGCGCCCTGGCTCTCCGGAACCGTAGCCTCGGCATCCTAGCCGCGACCCACGACGACAACGGGCTCGGTCCTGAGCCGGATTAGGGCCCGGGGGCCGCGAAGGCGACGAAGGTATCGGAGCCGGCGTAGTCGGGCAGGTCGAGCCGTTTGATGGCCAGGTGGTCCTGGCCGGGGCGCCATACCACCACGGCCTCGCCGAAGCGCTCGAAGTTGCCGGCCAGGACGAGGCGGCCGTCGGCCGTCCACTGCATGCTCATGAACTTCACCCCGGTGATCAGAGGCGTGCCCGGCAGGTGCCGCCAGCGGCGGGTCCGAAGGTCCAGCAGCCAGACGTCGGTCACCTGGCCGTGCACGCGGGTCCACGACAGGTCGACGAACTCGACGGCCAGCAGCCGGCCGTCGGGGCTGGCCTGGCCGAGGTCGGCCAGGCCGTGAGGGGTGGGGCGGGGGACCCGGTGGCGGGTCCCGGTGCGCCGGTTGGTCAGGGTGAACGGGCCGGCGCCGCGTTCCTGGTCGCCCCAGAGGACCAGGTCGCCGACGACCCCGAGGACCTCGGGATAGCGGGCCACCACCCGGCCGGTGCCCGGGTCGAGGAGCGCGCTCCTCTCGCCGTCGGCGGCCGGCTCGGTCCAGACGAGCAGGCCGAGCGGCGTGTCGGCCAGCAGGCCGGCGCTGCAGGGCAGCTTCCTGAGCGGCCGGCGAGCCCGGCCGTCCAGGAAGACCTCCCGCAGCCCGCAGGTCGTCCCCTGCTGGAGCAGCCAGACGCCCCGTCCGTCCAGCGACGCCACCGCGTTGCCGCCCCGGCCGACCGGGGTCGCCCGCCCCGGCCCGCGGCGCAGCACGAACACCTCACGGTCGGCGGCGACGATCGCGCCGTCACCCACCGGGGAGACGCTGAACGGGCCCCGCCCGGCCGGGACGCCGCCGACCGGCTGGCTGGTGCCGCGGTCGACGTCCAGCAGCCGCGGCGGGTCGCTCGCCATCAGCAGGCGCAGCCCGGTCGCCGCGGCCAGCGGCCGGCCCTGGAGGTACTCCGCGACGGCCGGGGTGGCCGGTGGCGGAGGAGGAGCGGCGCGCGGCGCGGCGGCGGTGCAGCCGGCCGCGACGGCCAGGGCGGCCGCCAGCGAGGCCAGGCGGGAGGCCGCCGGCCGGCGGGGGCGTCGGGGGGCGAGGTCCATGGGGTCCCTCCTGGGGCAAGTACACGCGTGGTCGGGCGGCGGTTCCAGTGGCGCGGGTCGCGTAGCCTGGTCTTGAGGCTGGGCGGCGCGGAGGTTGTTGTGGCGGGCGTGATCGAGTCGGTGAACGTCGGGACCCCACGGGAGATCAGCTGGCGGGGGCAGACGGTGCGGACCGCGATCTGGAAGGACCCGGTGCCAGGGCGGGTCGGGGTCCGGGGGACCAGCGTCGACGGCGACGAGCAGGGCAACCCCGAGGTGCACGGCGGCTACGACCAGGCGCTGTACGCCTACGCCGCCGAGGATTACGCGTGGTGGGAAGCCCAGCTCGGACGCGAGCTGGGCCCGGGGACGTTCGGGGAGAACCTGACCGTCAGGGGCGTCGACGTCAGCGGCGCCCTGGTCGGCGAGCGCTGGCGGGCCGGCGAGGTCCTGCTGGAGGTCTCCGCGCCGCGCACCCCGTGCTACAAGCTCGGCTACCGCATGGGCGACCAGGGGTTCGTGCGCCGGTTCGCGGCCGCCGGCCGCCCGGGGGCCTACCTCCGCATCCTGGCCGAGGGCGAGATCGCCGCCGGCGACCCGGTCGAGGTCGTCCACCGTCCCGGCCACGGCCTCACCGTTGCCGAGGTCTCGCGCATCTACCACCACGACCACGCCGCCGCGGACAGGCTGCTCGGGGTGCCGGAGCTGCCCGCCAGCTGGAAGGAGTGGGCGGCGCGGCTCGCCACGCAATGGTCCGCGGCGGGCGGCTGAGCGGGCTTCGCCGGTCCGGGGCCGGCCGCCGCCCTGGCCACCGGGCTGCCTGATCGCCAAAATCCGAGCATGAGCCAGCAGACCAACCTCCGTGTGCAGGTGCTGGGGGTCCTCGGCGTGGCCGTCAACGGCCACGCGGTCCCGGCCGCCGAGCTGGCCAGCCGCAAGGGGCGCACCCTGCTCAAGCTGCTGCTGGCCCGGCGGGGCGCGGTCGTCCCGGCCGACGTCGCCGCCGAGGCCCTGTGGGGCGGGCGGCCGCCCGCCGACCCCGACGCCAACCTGGCCACGCTGGTCAGCCGGCTGCGGGCCGTGCTCGGGCCGGAGGCGGTCGCTGGCGACCGCCAGGGCTGGCGGTTCGTCGCCGGGCCGAGGGTCGAGGTCGACCTGGACGAGGCGGAACGGCTCACCGCCGGGGCCGAGGCCCGCCTGGCCGGCGAGCCGGCCCTCGCCCTCGCCGCCGCCGAGCGTGCCCTGGCCCTGCTCGGCCGGGGCTCGTTCCTGGCCGACGAGCCCGACGCCGACTGGGCCCAGCCCCCCCGCCGCGAGGCCGAGCACCTCGCCTCCAGGGCCAGGCACCTCGCCTGGGACGCCGCCCTGGCCGTCGGCGACCACCCCCGCGCCCTGGCCCACGCCCGCGCCGCCACCGCCGCCGACCCGTTTGACGAGTCCGCCTGGCGGGCCGCCATGCTCGCCCACACCGCCGCCGGCGAGCCAGCCGCCGCCCTCGCCGCCTACGAGCACCTCCGCCAGACCCTCTCCGACGAGCTCGGCACCGACCCCGCACCCGACACCCAGTCCCTCCACCTCACCATCCTCCGCGGCGGAACTGGGCCGGAAGGCGGGGGCGGGGAGGGGGCCGCCGCAGCCGCTGGGAGAGGGGCCGCGCCCTGGGCTGGGAGGAGGGCCGCGCCGGGGGCTGGGAGGGGGGCCGCCCCAGCCGCTGGGAGGGGAGCCGTGCCCGGGGCTGGGAGGGGGGCTGGGTCTGGCGCCGGCGGGGCGGCCCTCGCCGTCGGCGGGACCATCCCCCTTCCCGCCGGTGAGGCCTCCGACGCCTGGTTTGTGGGGCGGGAGGGGGAGCTGGCCGAGCTGACGGCCGCCTGGGAGGGGGCGGTGGGGGGGCGGCCGGGGATGGTGCTGGTGGTGGGGGAGGCGGGGATCGGGAAGACCCGGTTGGTGCAGGCGGGGGCGGGGCTGGCCGGAGCGACCGGGGGGCTGGTGGTGCAGGCGCGGTGCTATGAGGCGGAGCGGTCGCTGTTCCTCCAGCCGGTGGCGGAGGCGGTGCGGGCGGTGGCGCTGGCGCTGCCGCCGGGGCGGGTGGGGGCGGCGGCCGGTGATGCCGCCGGGACCCTGGCCGAGCTGGTGCCAGATCTCAGAAAGCTGCTCGACCTGCCGGCCTACGAGCGGGCGCCGGCGGAGCTGCGGCGGCGGCGGTCGTTCGAGGCGGTCACCAGCTTCGTACGCGGGCTGGCCGACCAGCAGCCGCTGCTGCTGGTGGTCGACGACCTCCACCTGGCGGGCGCGTCCACCCTGGAGCTGCTCCATTTCCTGATGCGCCGCCTGGCCGGCGACCGTGTGCTGGTGGCGGCCACCGTCAGGGCTGAGGAGGGGGCCGAGGTCCTGAGCACGCTGGCCGGGGCCGGGCGGGTCCTGGAGCTGGGCCCCCTGCCGGCGGAAGCGGTGGCCGAGCTGGCCCGCCGGTTCGGCGTGGCCGGGCTCGCCGGTCCGGTGCTGGAACGGGCCAGGGGCCACACCCTGTTCACCGTGGAGGCGCTCCGGGCGGCCGCCGAGGCCGGTCAGGACCAGGCCGGCATCCCGGCGTCGCTGCGCGACGCGGTCCTGGCCCGGGCCCGACGGGCCGGCCCCGAGGTCGAGACCCTGCTGCGGGCGGCGGTGGTGGCCGGGGCGGCCGTCGACCTGGAGGTTGTGGCCGCCCTCCTGGAGCTGCCGGTCGAGGTGGCGGCGGCCCGGGCCGAGCGCGCCCTGGCCGCCCGCCTGCTGGTCGAGGACGAGGCCGGCACCGGCTACGAGCTCGCCAACGACCTGGTCCGCGAGGTCCTCTACCAGACCAGCCCGCGACCCACCCGGGTCACCCGCCACCGTCGCCTGGCCGGCATGCTGGCCGACCGGCCCGAGGCGGCCGCCGGCCACGCCGCCGCCGCCGGCGACTGGGCGGCCGCGGCCACCGACTGGATGGCGGCGGCCGCCAACGCCGCCGGGTCGTACGCCAACCGCGACGCCGAGCGGCTGCTCGACCGGGCCGTCGACGCCGCCGCCCAGGCCGGCGACCCGGCGCTGGAGGCGGGCGCCCGCCTCGACCGGGGCCGGGTCCTGGTCGCCCTCGGCAGCTACCAGGCCGCCTTCGCCGACCAGGAGCGAGCCCTGGAGCTGGCCGTCGAGCACGGCCTCGAGGAGCTGGAGGCGGCCGCCCTGGAGCAGCTCGGCTGGACCGCCTACTACCACCGCGACTCCCAGGCCGCCTCCGACCTGCGCCCGCAGGCCCAGGAGCTGGCCGAGCGGGCCGTGGCGGCCCGCCGGGCCGGGCCGACGGCGCTGCTGCTGGCCGCCCGCATGCGCCACGCCGAGGGTGACCTGGCCGGGGCCAGGGCCGCCTTCGACACCGTCCTCGGCGAGCCCGACCCGGCCACCCAGACAGCCGGTCAGGCCTACCTGGGGCTGCTCCTGGAGCACGGCGACCGGTTCGCCGAGGCCCGCGAGGTGCTCGACCACAGCATCGACGCCTGCCGGGCCGCGGGGCTGTTCCGGCCCATGCTCACCTCCTGCTTCGCGGTCACGCTGGCCTGCGCCAACCTGGGCGACCTGCGGGGCGCGCTCGACCGGCTCGCCCTGCTGGAGCGCATGCTGGCCGAGTTCGAGGACCGCTTCTACCACGCCCGGGCAGCCACCGCCGGCTCCTGGCTCTGGCGCGAGCTGGGCGACCTGGGCCGGGCCCGGGCCCTGGCCGACCAGGCCGTCGACCTGCTCGGCCCGGCCACCACCGGCACCCATCCCGGCCTCCACGCCCAGCTCGCCCTGGCCGAGACGGCTCTGGTGGCCGGGGACGACGCCGAGGCCGCCGGCCTGCTGGAGCGGGCCGGCGAGCAGCTCGACCGGCCGTTCGGCTACCGCTGGCGGGTCGAGCTGCGCCACGCCGAGCTGGCCAGCCGCCTCGACCCGCCAGCCGCCGACGGCCTGCTCCAGCAGGCCAGGGCCTACGGCTCCACTAAGTACCAGGCGCTGGCCCTGGCCCGCCTCGGCCGCCGTCCCGAGGCGGCCGAGCTGGCCGCCACCTCCGGCTCCGACTACCTGCTCGCCCAGGTCGCCCCGCCGGCCCAGGCCCGCGCGGCCACCGACCGGATCGCCGCCGGCCTGCCCCCGGAGCTGCGCCAGGGCTTCCTGGAGAAGGGGTACCTGGCCAGGGCCGTCTCCGGGACCTAGCGGCGGCCGACCCCCAACACCAGCCGGGGTTTCCAGGGAAGGGTCTCGGCTGGGAGGGCGGCGACGGCGGCGATGGCCTCGCGGCGGACGGAGGCCGGGTCGTCGATCAGGCCGGCGACCCCGACGGTGGCCAGGCGGTAGTCGACGAAGGCGGCCGCCCCCGGCCAGGGGAGGTCGACCTCGACCTCGGCCACGTCCGGGCGCAGGCCGGCGCCCTCCAGCAGGGCCTGGACGGCGGCGGCGGAGCCGACCCGCTCGCCGAGCTCGTCGACGAGCACGCCGGCGGCGGTGCGGTCGCTGCCGGCGCGGCGGGCCACCACCTCCATGACCGCCTGCTTGGGGTGGTAGGGGGGCTCGGGCCGGGCCCAGGTGAGCAGCCCGACCAGGGGGGCGACCCGGGCCATCTCGGCCACGGCCGCCCCCGGGTCGGGGAAGTGGTTGATCCCGAACGCGCAGCCGGCGGCGGCGAAGGCGCCGTCGCGGAACGGCAGCCGCTCGGCGTCGCCCTGGAGCCGGGCCGGGAGCGGGTTCTGGCGCAGCTGGGCGGCCGACAGGTCGAGGGCGACCACCGCCGGCAGCAGCCGCCCCAGCGCCCCCGACCCGGCGGCCACGTCCAGCACCCGGCCGGCGGCCTCGGCCAGCGCCCTGGCCAGGGGCCGGGCCAGGTAGCCGTAGACGAGCCGGTCGGCGCTGCGTGCAAACCCGTCGGCCGACCTGTCGTAGGCCTCGGCGAACAGCCGCTTGGTCCTCCCGGAATCGCTCACGACGGCGACCACACCGCCAGGGCGTCCCGGGCCCGCTCGGTCCACCAGGCCAGGTCGGCCGCCTCGCGGGCCCTGATGGCCGGGTCGGGGTGGCCGCTGGCGTGCAGGGCCTTGTCCCAGCCGAGCTGGACCAGGCCGCCCAGCAGGGCCAGGCGCAGGGCGTCGGAGTCGTGGTGCTCGCCCTCGGCGGCCCGGAAGTCCTCCAGCACCTGCTCGCGGGTGGCGTCGATGCGGCTCCAGTTGATGGCCAGGTACCAGGCGACCTCGACCCCCGGGGGTGCCCAGCCGGTCTGGGTGCCCCAGTCCAGCATCACCACCCGGTCGGCGGTGAAGCCCAGGTTGCCGAGCTTGAGGTCGCCCTGGACGAGGGTCGACCCGAACCCCGACAGGGCCGTCGCCAGCACCTCCGGCCGCTCCAGGACGGCCAGCACCGGCTCGGCGACGTCCGCGGGGACGACCTCGGCGAACCGCTCCCAGCCGCGGCCGATCAGCGCCGGGACCTCGTCGGCGCCGCCGGCCTCACGGCGGGCGGTGGCCGGGGACAGGAACGCGTAGCGGTCGGCCAGCGGGCACAGCTCCAGCGGCGGGCCGTCGGCGAAGGCGGCGTGCAGGGCGGCGGCCGCCTCGAGGACCCGGCGGCTGTCGCCCCGGCTGATCCGGGCGGTGTCGGGCACCAGGGCGGCCGACACGTCGCGCATGATCACCACCCAGCCGCCGGCGACCTCCTCGGCCCCGAGGACGGCGTGGTCGATCACCTCGGGCACCCGGGCCAGCACCCCCGAGGACCACAGCTCGGCCGCCCGGCCGTGGTCGTGGCTGGCCCGCATGATCCAGTCGCCCCCGTCCCGGACGTGCTTGACCACCAGCGCCTCGCCCCCGGCCAGGACCACCCGCTCCAGCAGGCTCCCCGAGCGGCCGTCGGCCGCGGCCAGCGGCTCTCTCCTGACGACGTCGACCAGCAGTGAGGTCACAGCAGCACCCTCCCGTCCCGGTTGGTTCCGGGACCAGGATCGCCGACCGGGTTGCGGCCCGGTTGCAGAACCGCTCAGCCGCCCTCCGGCCTGGGCTTGCGCATGTACCACTCGCGGTACTCGGCGCAGCGCCCGTCGGCGTCGAACCGGAGCAGGAACAGGTTGTCGTACTCGTCGCGGACGGTGCCGTTGGTGTTGAGGTAGCGGCTGTAGCCCCTGGCCACCGCCTGGTCGCCGGCGACCAGGACCGGGTGGTAGGCACCCTCGTAGGTCCCGGACTCGTCGCGGTCCTTCAGCCAGTCGGCGACGATCGCCTCCCGTCCCCGGAGCGGCTCGGTGAACGGGTCGTACCAGTAGACGGCGTCGGCGCTGAACAGCCCCCCGATCTCCTCGGCGTCATAGGTGCCCCAGGCGTGGCTGTAGCCGTCCAGCCAGGCCGCGACCGCCCGCTCCTCCACGGCGTCCTCCTTGATCAGCTGGCTCGCCGGCCGAGCCTACACTGACCCGATGAGGAACCCGCCGGCCGCGAACCGTCTGATCGAGCAGACCAGCCCCTACCTCCTCCAGCATGCCCACAACCCGGTCGACTGGTACCCGTGGGGCCCCGAGGCCCTGGAGCGGGCCCGGGCCGAGGACAAGCCGATCCTGCTCTCGATCGGCTACGCGGCCTGCCACTGGTGCCACGTGATGGCCCATGAGTCGTTCGAGGACGCCGAGACGGCCGCCCAGATGAACGAGGGCTTCGTCTGCGTCAAGGTCGACCGCGAGGAGCGGCCAGACCTGGACGGCATCTACATGGACGCGGTCCAGGCCATGACCGGGCACGGCGGCTGGCCGATGACGGTGTTCCTCACCCCCGAGGGGAGCCCGTTCTACGCCGGCACCTACTACCCGAAGGCCGACCGGCCGGGCATGCCCAGCTTCCGCCGGGTGCTGGCCGCGGTCGCCGACGCCTGGGCCAGGCGTCGCGACGACGCCCGCCGCCAGGGCGACCAGGTCGTGCAGGTGCTGGCCGCCCAGGCCGGCGCCCTCGGCGGCGACGGCGGCGGCCAGCTGGACGCCGGGACGCTGCGCCAGGCGTTCGAGGGGCTGCGGGGCGCGTTCGACACCACCTGGGGCGGGTTCGGGGGCGCGCCCAAGTTCCCCCAGCCGATGACGCTCGAGTTCCTGCTCCGCTGCCACCTGCGCGGCTTCGAGGGTGCCCTGGACATGGTCCGGCTGACCCTTGACCGGATGGCCGACGGCGGCATCTTCGACCAGGTCGGGGGCGGCTTCCACCGCTACTCGACCGACGGGCGCTGGCTGGTCCCGCACTTCGAGAAGATGCTGTACGACAACGCCCTGCTGACCCGCCTCTACACCCACGCCTGGCAGGCCACCGGCGAGGACCGCTACCGGGCGGTGGCCAGCCGCACCGCCGACTACCTGCTGCGCGAGCTTCGCCATGGCGACGGCGGGTTCTTCTCCTCCCAGGACGCCGACTCCGAGGGGGTCGAGGGCCGGTTCTTCGTCTGGTCGTGGGACGACCTGGTCTCGATCGCCGGCGAGCCGGTGGCCCGCCACCTCGGCGCCACCCCCGAGGGCAACTGGGAGGGGACCAACGTCCTGTGGACACCCAGCCCGGCCGGCGAGGAGCTGGCCGCCCAGGTGACGGCCGCGCTGCCGCGGCTGTTCGCGGCCCGCGAGGCCAGGGTCCACCCGGCGACCGACGACAAGGTCCTGGCCGCCTGGAACGGCCTGGTCATCTCGGCCCTGGCCGAGGCCGGCCGGAGCTTCGGCGAGCCCCGCTACCTCGACGCCGCCCTGGCCGCGGCAGGCTTCGTGCTCGAGGCGCTGGCCGGCGAGGACGGGCGGCTGCTGCGCTCCTGGCGCGAGGGCCGCAAGGGCGGGCCCGGCTACCTGGACGACTACGCCTGCATGGCCGAGGCCTGCCTGACCCTGTACGAGACCACCTTCGAGCTGCGCTGGCTGCGCGAGGCCCGGCGGCTCGCCGGGGCCATGGTGGAGCTGTTCGCCGACCCGGGCGGCGACGGCTTCTACCAGACCGGCCGCGACGCCGAGCAGCTGGTCGTCCGGCCGCGGGAGCTGTTCGACAACGCCGTCCCGGCCGGCTCGTCGGTGGCCGCCGAGGTGCTCCAGCGCCTGGGCCGCCTGACCGGTTCCGCCGACTGGGAGCAGGCCGGGATCAGCGCCCTCAAGCCCGTCCTCGGAGTGCTGGGCCGGGCCCCGACCGGGTTCGGGCACGCCCTCGGGGCGGCCGACTTCGCCCTGGCCAGGGTCAGGGAGGTCGCCATCGTGGGCCGCCCCGGAGCGACCGACACCGGCGCCCTGCTGGCCGAGGTCTGGAGGACCTACCAGCCCAACCGGGTGGTCGCGGCCGCCGGGCCCGACGACGCCACCGCCCAGGGCGAGGTGCCGCTGCTGGCCGACCGGCCGGCCCTCGAGGGCCGGGCCACCGCCTATGTCTGTGAGCACTTCGTCTGCCAGCGGCCGGTCACCGAACCGGCCGACCTGGCCGCCCAGCTCGCCTGACCCGCCCGACTGGGCGTTTGGCGCCCACCTGGCCAGGCAACTCACCAACCGCAGACCCATCGAGCCCGTGCCTTCCCGACGGAGGCGCGCAAGGTGGCGTTGTCGGTGCCGATCGACCGCAGGTCAGCGACCCGGGAGCTGCGGGTCCTGCTCCAGGGCGTGGACGGGCTGGCCGGGGAGGGCCTGGCCGCCGCCCTCCAGCGGGTGGTCCAGGCGGCGACCACCGTGCTCCGGGCCCAGGGCGCCGGGGTGATGCTGGCCGACGAGCACGAGGTGCTGCGGTGCGCCGCCGCCAGCGGCCCGCCCGGTCGCGGGCTGGCCACCGCCCAGGAGCGGCTGGGCGCCGGGCCGGCGCTCGACTCGTACGCCAACGAGCTCCCGGTGTCCTCCCGCGACCTCACCACCGACAGCCGCTGGCCCGACCTGCGCCACCTGATCGACCGGGCCACCGTCCGGGCGGTGCTGTCGACCCCCCTCACCCTGCCCGGGGGCCGGCCGATCGGCTCCCTGAACCTGCACAGCTCGCGGGCGAGGGACTGGGAGGTCGCCGAGGTCACGGCCACCGTGGCCTATTCCGGGGTGGTGGCCAGCCTCATCTCCATCGCGCTGGAGGCCCGGCTCCGCGGGGTCCTGCTGGACAAGCTGCTCGACGCCCTCCGCGGCGGCACCGACCGCCCCGACGCCGAGGACGGCTGATTGCCTTCAGGGGGCGGTGCGGACCTCGATCTTGCCGCCGTCGGTGACCCTGGTCTCGTAGACAGGCTGGGAGGCGGCGGCTGGGCCCCGGACCACCTTGCCGTCGGCCAGGCGGAAGGTGCTGCCGTGCCAGGGGCAGGTCACGCAGCCGTCGGCGAAGTGGCCCTCGGCCAGTGGGCCGCACTCGTGGGTGCAGCTGGCCCACAGCGCGTGGAGGCGGCCGCCATCGCGGTACAGCAGCACCTCGGTGTCGCCGGCCCGCACCACCCGCGGCGCGCCCTCGGCCAGGTCGGCCGCATCCAGCACCGCCGTCCACTCGGCCGGTCCGCCGGCGAAGCGCTTCTTCTCGACCCCGACGGCCTGCACATAGGCCAGGTGGCCGCCGAGGTAGCCGCCGGCGCTCATCGCCGCCGCCCCGGCCAGCCCGAGCCCGACCCCCGCCTTGCGCCGGCCCAGCAGCCGGGCCGCCAGCGACGCCGAGTAGCAGAGCAGGGCGAGGGAGTTGCAGCTGGCGTGGACCAGCCCCACCCGGCGGCCCTCGGGCTCGGCGTCGGCCCAGTCCGACAGGCCGGCCGCGGCCGTCGGCACGGCGGCGGCGATCCCGGCTCCGACCAGGGTGTCGGCCGCCCAGCGGGCCCGCCTGGTGGCGACCAGGTCGAACAGCAGGGCGCCGCTCCAGAACCCGATCGGCATCGGCACCAGCAGCGGGTGGAACCGGTGGCCGAGCCAGGTGCCGCTGAGCGCGTTCTTGACCACCCGGGGCCGGGTGGCCGCGCCCACCACCTTGGCCAGCTTGCCGGCCGGCTCGTCGAGGGCGTCGGCCCTCTCCAGGCGCTTCATCGCCTTCTCAAGCAGCACGGGACCCTCCTCGCCAACGACCGGATATGGGAGGCTACCCCTATCCAGCCGTCGGTGGGGACCGTCCTGCGGTTCTGATCAGGACCAGGGCCCCGGCGACGCCGGTCACGACCGAGGCCAGCAGGAGGCCGAGCTTCACCGGGGCCTGGAACCGCCCGTCGGGGAAGGCCAGGTCGGCCACGAACAGGGGCACGGTGAAGCCGATCCCGGCCACCGTGGCCACCCCGGCCAGCTGGGCCCAGCTCGTCCCCTCGGGCCGGACGGCCAGGCCGAGGCGGACGGCCAGCCAGGTGGCGAGGCTGATGCCGGCCAGCTTGCCCGCCACCCGGCCGGCCAGGATCCCGCCGAACACCGCCCCGGCCCCGGGCGCGGCCAGGCCGCCGCGCTCCAGCGAGACGCCGGCGTTGGCCAGCGCGAACAGCGGCACGACAAGGAAGGCGCTCACCGGGTGCAGGTCGTGGGCCAGACGCTCGGCCAATGGCACCGTCCCCCTGGCCTCGCGCAGCATCTCGCGCAGGCGCGGCGGGCCAGGGTCGTCGGCCAGCGCGCCGGCCAGCTCGCCGCCCCGGTCGCGAGCGAGCTCGGGCGGGGCGGTCGGCCGGGCCGGGGTGAGCAGGCCCATGGCCACGCCGGCCAGCGCCGGGCTGACCCCGGCGCGCCTCATGGCCAGCCACAGCGCGACCCCCAGGCCGATGTGGAGCGGCAGCCACCAGACGCCCCAGCGGACCAGCGCCGCCACCAGGGCCACCAGCCCGGCGGCGAGGGCCAGCCCGACCGGGTCGACGCCGCGGCTGTAGAACAGCGCCACCACCGCGATCGAGCCCAGGTCGTCGACCACGGCCAGGGTGAGCAGGAACACCTTCAGGGCGGCGGGCACCCGGGAGCCGAGCAGGGCGAGCACGCCGAGGGCGAAGGCGATGTCGGTGGCCATCGGCACCCCCCAGCCGGGCGCGCCCGGGCCGCCGGCGTTGACGACGGCGTAGATGGCCGCCGGGACGGCCATGCCGCCGACGGCGGCCACCACCGGCAGGGCGGCCTTGCGCCAGGTCCGCAGCTCCCCGGCGACCAGCTCACGCTTGATCTCCAGCCCCACGACCAGGAAGAACAGGGTCATGAGGCCGTCGTTGACCCAGTGGCGCAGGTCGGCCTCGATGGCGAAGCGGCCGAGCTGGATGGCCAGGCTGGTCTCCCACAGGGCGGCGTAGGCGTCCCGCCAGGGCGAGTTCGCCCATCCCAGTGCGACCACCGCAGCGACCATCAGCACGACCCCGCCGGCCGCCTCCTCGCGCAGGTACTCGCGCAGTGGGGCCGGGAGGCGCAGCGGCGGCGGGACCAGCGGCTGGCGCTCGCTCACGGCCGAACTGTACCCGGTGGCTGCTAGCCTCGCCGTTCATGGGGCCGCCCATGCGCGGGGCGTGCGGGTGCTGCTCGACTGGGTCCCGAACCACACCTCCG
>JASLIH010000077.1 GCA_030152105.1 Actinomycetes bacterium | reverse complement strand
CCTACACCAACTCCAAGCCCTCTCCGCTGGAGAAGGGCGAGTCGACCAACCGCACCGGGTCCAAGGTCGCGTTCTGGCCCGACCCGAAGGTCTTCGAGACCACGGAGTTCGTCTTCGAGACGATCTACCGGCGACTTCAGGAGATGGCGTTCCTCAACCGCGGTCTCACCATTCACCTCGTGGACGAGCGCAAGACCGAAGAGGACGGAAAGCCGCGCGAGGTGACCTTCCTCTACAAGGGCGGCATCGCCGACTTCGTGCGTCACCTCAATCAGACCAAGTCGCCCCTGCACAAGTCTGTGATCGAGTTCGGTGCCGAGGGCGAGGGCATGTCCCTCGAGATCGCCATGCAGTGGAACGAGTCCTATGGCGAGAGCGTCTACACGTTCGCCAACACGATCAACACCCACGAGGGCGGCACGCACGAAGAGGGCTTCCGTACCTCGCTCACCGGAATCGTCAACAAGTACGGCGCCGACAAGAAGATCCTCAAGGGCGACGAGAAGCTGTCCGGCGAGGACATCCGCGAAGGGCTCGCGGCGATCATCTCGGTGAAGCTGGCCAACCCGCAGTTCGAGGGCCAGACCAAGACCAAGCTCGGCAACACCGACATCAAGGGGTTCGTCCAGCAGACCACCAACCGGGCCCTGGACGAGTGGTTCGAGGAGCACGGCCCCCAGGCCAAGGCGATCGTGGTCAAGTGCATCCAGGCGGCCCGGGCCCGCATGGCGGCGCGCAACGCCCGCGAGCTGACCAGGCGCAAGTCGCTGCTCGAGTCCTCGTCGCTCCCGGGCAAGCTGGCCGACTGCTCCTCCCGCGACCCGCGCCAGGCGGAGCTGTTCATCGTCGAGGGCAACTCGGCCGGCGGCTCGGCCAAGGAGGCCCGCAACCGCACCTTCCAGGCCATCCTCCCCATCCGGGGCAAGATCCTGAACGTCGAGAAGGCGCGGCTGGACCAGGCGCTCAAGAACGTCGAGATCCAGTCCATCATCACCGCCATGGGCACCGGCATCGGCGAGGACTTCGACCTCACCAAGGCCCGCTACAACAAGATCGTGCTCATGGCCGACGCCGACGTCGACGGCTCCCACATCCGGACCCTGCTGCTGACCTTCCTGTTCCGGTTCCTGCGGGGGCTGGTCGAGTCCGGGTTCGTCTACATCGCTCAGCCACCGCTCTACAAGATCAAGTACGGCCGCGGCGACGATGACGTCTTCTACGCCTACACCGAGGCCGAGCGCGAGCAGTGGTTCAAGCGCAACCCGGCCAAGAGCCGGAACGTGAAGCCCCAGCGGTACAAGGGCCTCGGCGAGATGAACGCCGACGAGCTGTGGGAGACCACCATGGACCCGGAGCGGCGCACCCTGCTCCAGATCGGGCTGGAGGACGCGGCCATCGCCGACGAGATCTTCACGATCCTGATGGGCGAGAACGTCGAGTACCGCCGCAACTTCATCCAGCGCAACGCCAAGGACGTCCGGTTCCTTGACATCTAAGCTTCCGCACCACGCTTCGCCGAAGAAGGGGATTAACCACCGTGCCTGACGCCCGACGGATCGAGCCGATCGAGATCGAAGAGGAGATGCAGCGCTCGTTCCTCGACTACGCGATGAGCGTGATCGTGGCCCGGGCGCTGCCGGACGTGCGGGACGGGCTCAAGCCGGTGCACCGGCGCATCCTCTGGGGCGCGAACGAGGAGGGGGTGCGGCCCCCGAACGGCCGCCGCAAGTCGGCGTACATCGTCGGCTCGGTGCTGGGCAAGTACCACCCCCACAGCGACACCGCCGTCTACGACGCGATGGTGCGCCTCGGGCAGGACTTTGCCTCCCGCTATCCCCTGATCGACGGCCAGGGCAACTTCGGCACCGCCGACGGGGACGAGCCGGCGGCCATGCGGTACACCGAGGCCCGGCTGAACGCCCTGGCCATGGAGCTGCTGCGTGACATCGACAAGGAGACCGTCGACTTCACGCCGAACTATGACAACGAGAGCCAGGAGCCGGTGGTCCTGCCCGCCCGGTTCCCCAACCTTCTGGCCAACGGGTCGGAGGGCATTGCCGTCGGCATGGCGACCAAGATCCCGCCCCACAACCTGGGCGAGGTCATCGACGCCACCGTGGCCCTGATCGACAACCCGGAGCTGACGAGCGAGGACCTGCTCCGCTGGGTAAAGGGCCCCGACTTCCCCACCGGCGCCTCGATCATGGGCAACGCGGGGATCCGCGACGCCCTGCTGACCGGACGCGGCTCCATCCGGGTCCGGTCCAAGGTCCGCATCGAGGAGAACAACCGCGGCGGCCAGCGCCTGGTCGTCACCGAGCTGCCCTACCAGGTCTCGGGCGACCGCCTGCTGATCCGCATCCGCGACCTGGTCCGCGAGGGCCGCCTGAGCGGCATCGTGGACATCGCCAACGAGTCCAACAAGGAAGGCACCCGCCTCGTCGTCGAGTGCCGCCGCGACGCCGTCCCCCAGGTTGTGCTCAACCAGCTCTACAAGCACACCCAGCTCCAGGACAGCTTCGGAGTGATCATGCTGGCCCTGGTCGACGGCGTCCCCCGGGTGCTCAACCTGGGCGAGATGCTGTCGCACTACATCGCCCACCAGGTCACCGTCGTCGTCCGCCGGACCCGCTACGAGCTGCGCAAGGCCCAGGAGCGGGCCCACATCCTCGAGGGCCTGCTGATCGCCCTGGACCACCTCGACGAGGTCATCAACCTCATCCGCAACGCCGAGTCGGCCGACGTCGCCCGGACCCAGCTGATGGAGCGCTACTCGCTCTCGGAGCTCCAGGCCACCGCCATCCTGGACATGCAGCTGCGCCGGCTGGCCGCCCTGGAGCGCCGCAAGCTCCAGGAGGAGTACGCCGAGCTCCAGACCAAGATCGCCGAGCTCCAGGCCATCCTCGACGACCCCTCCAAGGTGCGCGGCATCGTCAAGGACGAGCTGCTCGAGGTGAAGCGGCGCTTCGCCGACCCCCGGCGGACCGAGATCCGGCCCGACGAGGGGGAGCTGTCGATCGAGGACCTGATCGCGGCCGAGCCGGTGGTGGTCACCGTGACCAGGACCGGCTATGTGAAGCGGGTCGCCCTCGGCGACTACCGGGCCCAGAACCGCGGCGGCCGCGGGGTCCGGGGAGCCAACCTCAAAGAGGACGACATCGTCCAGTTCCTGGCCATCACCAACACCCACCACTGGGTGCTGTTCTTCACCAACAAGGGCCGGGTCTACCGGGTGAAGGTCCACGAGCTGCCCGAGGCGGCCAAGAACGCCCGCGGCACCTATGTGGCCAACGTCCCAGGAGCGACATTCCAGCCGGACGAGAAGATCGCAGCAGTGCTCGACCTGGACGACTACGACGATGGTAAGTTCCTTGTCCTGGGTACCAAGAACGGCATGGTCAAGAAGACCGCCCTTAGCGAGTACGACTCGCCGAGGGTTGGACTGATCGCCATCAACCTGCGAGGCGACGATGAGCTCATCGGAGTCAAGCTCACCTCGGGCGAGGACGACCTCCTCTTCGTCTCACGCAAGGGCATGGCCGTCCGCTTCAGCGAGTCGCATGTGCGCCCGATGGGAAGGCAGACGAGCGGCGTGACCGCCATGCGGCTCAAGCGCGAGGACCAGGTGCTGGCCATGGAGGTGGTCCGGTCGAACGCCGACCTGCTGGTGGTCACCGACGCCGGCTACGGCAAGCGCACCCCGCTGGAGCAGTACACGCGCAAGGGCCGGGGCATCCAGGGGGTCAAGACCGCCGAGCTGACCGAGGCCCGCGGCTTCATCGCCGGCGCCCACGTCGTGCAGGACGAGGACGACATCTTCCTCATCACCGATGCCGGGCAGATCATCCGGACGCGCGTCAACGAGGTCCGCCGGGCTGGCAGGGCGACCCAAGGTGTGCGCATCATGCGACTCGCCAGGACGAGTGGCCGGGTCGTCGCCGTGGCCCCGGTCGTCAAGGACGAGGAGTAGTCAATGTCCAGCCAGTACCCGCAGGTGCAGACGCGGCCCCTGCCGCGCTCGGCGGCCTCCGGTATGGCGCCGGCCGTCGACCGGCGGGCGCGGCTGGTCCTGCGCCGGCTCGATCCCTGGTCGGTGCTGAAGTTCTCGGTCGTCTTCTACTTCTGCCTGATGCTGATCAGCCTGCTGGTGTTCGCGGTCATCTGGTTCGTGCTGGTCAACATGGGCGTGTTCCAGTCCGTGACCGAGTTCGCGCTCAACTTCAACCTCGAGGTCGGCTTCCCCGCCGGCGCCGTGTTCCGGTGGTACGCGTTCATCGGGCTGCTCGGCGTGGTCGTGTGGAGCATCGTCACCGTGCTCCTGACCCTGCTGTTCAACCTGGTGAACGACGTGACCGGGGGGATCGAGGTTGTCCTGGCCGAGCGGGAGCAGCGCCCCGTCGGTTCCTGACCTCGTCTCGGCCCCTGGCCCGTTCGCGGCCACTTCCGTCACCGCGGGCGCGCTCCCTGCCTCCGCGAGGCTGCCCGTCCCGCCCCCCGCCCTTCCGGGGCTGCGGCTGACCCGCCCGGCGCTCTTTCCCTTGCCGGTGGCCGGGCTGGCGGCGGTCCAGTTCGGCGCCCAGCTGGTCGCGGCGGCCCTCCCAGCGTTCGGCGACCTCCTCGACGGCATTGCGCACCGCCTCGAACCGGTCCAGCTCTCCAGGGCCGGCGCCACGCGGCGGGGCCGGGCGGCCCTGGGTGCCCTGGCTTGACCGGGCCGGCCCCGGCTGCCGGGAACGGAGGCCGTCGATCTGCTCGTCGAGGTCGCGGCCGAGGCGCCGCAGCTCGAACAGGGCCTGGGTGAGCACCCGCTTGGCCGCGGCCAGCTCGCGTGCCCCCGGCGGCCCCTCCGCGGGAAGGGCTTGGACCAGGGCCCGGCCGGCGGCCAGCTCCTGGCGCTTCAGCGCCTGCTCGTAGTCCCGCGCACTCCGCTTGCGCTCCGGCGCCACCGCTCACTCCTCGCTCTTGGTCTTCCCACCCACAGCCTAGCCAGCGGCCGCCGTTTCGAGTACCCGAATTCCTGACGATCGAGCCGCTTGCTGGAACTGTCACCAACAGGACGGTTCCGGTGCCTGCTCGTCCATATACTCACTCGCATGACGACTTGTCCGAACTGCGGTAACGGCCTGGTCGACCAGCCCAGGTTCTGCCCCGAGTGCGGCCACCGGCTCACGGCCCGGGCCACCACCCAGGAGTTCCGGATCGTCACCGTGGTCTTCTGCGACGTGGTCAAGTCGACCGAGCTGGAGCGAGAGCTGGACCCGCTCCCGATGCAGCGGCTCCTCGACCGCTACGGCCAGGCCGTCCGCCGGGCCCTCGGCGACCGGGGGGCCAGCGTCGGCAAACGGCACGGCGACGGCTTCATGGCCGCCTTCGGCGTCCGCGAGCTGCACGAGGACGACGCCCTGCGGGCCGTGCGGGCCGCCGGCGAGCTCCGCACCGCCCTGGACGAGCTTGCCAAGGAGGTGCGCGAGCAGCGCGGCCTCGAGTTCCACGTGCGCCTCGGCATCAACACCGGCAACGTGCTGGTCCGCGACGCCGGCACCCTGGAGGAGGAGCTCACCGGCACGCCCGTCAACCTGGCCAAGCGGTTCGAGGAGCTGGCCGGGGCCGGCGAGATCCTGCTCGGCGAGGAGACCTACCGGCTGGTCGTCGACGCGGTCAAGGCCGAGCCGGCCGGGCCGCTGACGGTCAAGGGGACAGCCGAGCCGCAGAACGTCTGGCGGCTGCTGGAGGTGCTCCCCGACCGCCCCGGCCGGGCCCGGCGGCCGATCGCGCCCATGGTCGGGCGGGGCCGCGAGCAGCAGCTGCTCCAGCAGCTGTTCGAGCGGGCGGCCGCCGAGGGCGCCTGCCACCTGGTCAGCGTGCTCGGCTCGGCCGGGGTGGGGAAGTCCCGGCTGGTCGACGAGTTCGTGGCCGGCCTCGGCGACCAGGCCAGCGTCCTGCGCGGCCACTGCCCGGCCTTCGGGGACAGTGTGACCATGTGGCCGATGGTCGAGGTCGTCCGCCAGGCGGCCGGGATCGCGCCCGACGACTCGCCCGAGCAGGCGAGGGCCCGGCTGGCCGAGCTGCTGGCCGGGGTGGAGCGGGGCAGCCTGGTCACCGAGCGGATCGCCCAGCTCCTCGGCTTCGGCCAGGACGCCGGCCTGCCCGAGGACACCTTCTGGGCGCTGGAGCGGCTGCTGGAGACATTGGCCCGCCGCCGCCCGCTGGTGCTGGTCATCGACGACCTCCAGTGGGCCCACCCGATCCTGCTCGACGCCGTCGAGCACGTGGCCGAGTACGCCGACGCCCCGTTGATGCTGCTGTGCATGGCCCGGCCGGACGAGCTGTTCTCGCGCCGGGCCCAGTGGCCGGGCGGCAAGGCCAACATCCTGTCGTTCCTGCTCTCCCCCCTGCCCGAGCGGGAGGGCGAGCAGCTGGTCGTCCACCTGCTCGGCGGCCGCGTCGACCAGGCCGTCCATGCCCACGTCAGCGAGTGGGCCCAGGGCTTCCCGCTGCTGGTCGAGGAGCTGGTCAGCAACCTTCGGGACGAGGGCCGGCTCGGAGCGGCCGACGGCCGCTGGACGCTCACCGCCGAGCCCGAGGAGACAGCCGGCCGGCGGGCCCCGACGGTGCCGACCTCCATCCACGCCCTGCTGCTGGCCCGCCTGGACCGGCTCGGCCCCCGCGGCCGGGCGGTGATCGAGCCGGCGGCGGTCGTCGGCCAGCAGTTCCACCTGGGCGACGTCGAGGCCCTCCACCCCGGCAGCGCGGCGGCCGACCTCACCGCCGGGCTCCAGGAGCTGGTCCGCCACGACCTGATCCGCGCCGACCACGGCCCGACCTCGGCGCCGCTGCCTCCCAACAGCGGCCCTGGCTACCGGTTCCGGCACGCCACCATCAAGACTGTGGCCTACGAGCGGCTGCCCGACGACCGCCGGGCCGAGCTGCACGAGCGGTACGCCGACTGGCTGGAGCGGGAGACCGAGGACCGGCGCAGCCAGTTCGACGAGATCGTCGGCCACCACTTCTACGAGGCCTACCGGTACGCGACCCGGCTCGACCCGGGCGGCGACCAGGCGACCGAGCTGGCCCGGCGGGCTGGGGAGCGCTACGCCGCCGCCGGCCAGCGGGCCGCCGTCCGCGGCGACACCCGGCTCGTCCAGGCCTGGCTGGGCCGTTCGGCCCGCCTGCTGCCGGCCGACCACCCTCTGCGCCTGCGGTCACTGCCGGCGCTGGCCGAGGCCCAGCAGAGCAACGGCAAGCTCACCGAGGCGACCAGGGCCTACCAGGAGCTGGCCAGGTCGGCCACGGCGGTCGGCGACGAGGGTCTGGCCCTGCACGCCACCATCGGCCGGCTCGGCATCACCGCCGTGCACGACCCGCGGCAGTTCCTGCGCGAGGGCCGCGACGAGGTCGAGCTGGCCATCGCCGCCTTCGAGCGCCTCGGCGACCGGCTCGGCCTGGCCAAGGCCTGGCACCTGCTCGCCTACCTGGACTGGACCAGGGGCCGGCTGACCCAGGCCGAGGCCGCCGCCGAGCGGGCCCGGGCGCTGGCCAGGGAGGCCGG
>JASLIH010000451.1 GCA_030152105.1 Actinomycetes bacterium | reverse complement strand
GTGGCCAGGTGGTCGAGCCGGAAGAGGTTCTCCAGGGTGTCGGGGTCGGTCTCCTCGCGTTCCAGGTCGTCCATCAGTTCCAGCTGGCGGTCGATCAGGCTCTGGCTGCGCCGGGCCAGGTTGAGGAACATGTCGCCGATCGACTTGCGCAGGGCCGCCTGCTCGGTGGCGACCTCGATAGCGGTGCGGTGGACCGAGTTGAAGGCGGCCGACACCTGGCCGATCTCATCACGCGAGGTCACCGGGACCGGTTCGACGACCACGTCGAGGTCGCGTGGATCCTTGGCGTGCTGCAACTGCTCGACCAGGCCCGGCAGCTGGTGGTCGGCGACCTCGTTGGCGGTGTCGGTCAGGGTCCGCAGCGGCTGGACCATGGAGCGGGCCATCAGCAGCACCAGGCCGACCGTTAACCACAAGAGGACCGTCAAGATGACCGTATAGATCAGGGCCCGGCGGCTGCCGCCGGCCTCGACCGCAGCGGCGGCCGCGTCGACGTCGCCGGCGAGGTCCTCCTCGACCCCGTTAAGCAACTCGATCCTGGCGGTCGAGGCGCGATACCAGTCAGCCGGGTCGATGGTGATCGGTTGGTTGGGAGTGGTCGTGGTGGTCAGTTGGCCAGGGCTCGTGCCAAGCAAGGATTCGCGGAACTCGGTCGCCTGCTGGCTGTCGGCACGTTGCAGGGTCTGGTCAAGGGCGTCGTGCTGCTCGGGGGTTGCTGCAACGTTGAACTGAGATCGCCAGCTCTCCTGCGCGCCCACCAGCTCGGACAGGCGCTGGGACTGGCCTGGGGCGAACTCCCTGGCGGCGGTGACTGCATGCAGGAAGCCGCGTTCCTGGCTGGCCGCTTCCTTGAGTCGGGCCATGGCCACGAAGGCGGCGACGCTGCGGGTCAGGGTATGGTTGTCGGCGTTCCGAGCGATCTCGAAGTTGACAGCCAGCAGGTTGCCGATGAGGTCCGAGTACGAGTCCAGGACTTCCTCGGCGGCGGTGCCTGGGCTGTTGTTCTCGACCTTCTGGCGCAGTTCGTTCAGCCCGCTGAACCCGGCTTGGGCCTTCTGGGCCTGGCGGTAGAAGGCGGAGCCGTCATTCTCCAGCGCTTGGGTGTCGTTCCCGAAGGCCTTCAGGGCCTCGTTGACGTGCGTTTGCTGGTCGTCCAGGGTGGCCTTTCTTGGCCAGCTCGGTTCCGAGGCGCGGTCGCCGCTGACCCAGCCGGCGGACAAGTCCCGTTCGGCCTGCAGCTCATGGACCAGCCGCGACAAGTTCTTGGTGAAGGCGGCTTCTTGGCGCAGGTGTTCCGCCTCGACCTTGACGGCCAGGTTGGCGCCGATGCCCAGCGAGGTGAGAAGCGTCAGCGCCAACAGCGGCGCAATCAGGATGCCGATCAGCTTGGATCGGACTGACAGGTTTCGGATCATCTCGCAACCTCTGGCTCGGGGTTCGGCAGCGGAAGGGTCGGCGGCTGGGTGGTGACGAATGGCCTGAGGGTCGCGGTCGCAGTGTCCGGCGCCGGGATCGGATAGCTCCCCGTGACCCAGGCCCTGCGTAGACGCCTGCCGCGACCGATGGCGGCAGGGACGATGGGCTCGGTGAAGGCCACCCGGCGGGCTGTGGTGCGGACGATGGTGCCCTCCAGCGACCGATCATCCTCATGGGCCAGCAACTCCACGATCACGGCAGTGTCGCTCGCGGCCCGGGGCTGAACGGGCCAGCTAGCGGGCGATTCCTGCGGAATCAGTCGCCCGGCCAGCGCGGCCGTGTTGGCCGGGTTGCCGTTGTGGGCCACCGCCATCCCGCCTCCGGCGGCGTTGAGCTTGAACGCCGGCTTGGCATTCTCCCAGCAGGAGCCCCCGGCGGTCGAGTAGCGGGTAGGACCGATCGCTGGGTGCATTCGGAAGGTGGCCAGCGTCGCCTTGTTGAGCACCTCCCTCACCAGCCCCATCTCCCAGTAGACGAGCATGCCGCAACCCGTCGGCGACGGCGACGCCGGCCGACTCTTGGGCGCGGTGCTAGAGCGCGTAGCGTCCGTAGAACACGAGGTTGGCGACCGGCGCCGAGACCCCGAAGACCCGCCTGCCTCGCGCGGATGATCGACACCTAAGCTAATCCTCCCGAAACGGGGAGTTTGGGAGAGGCACGCGGATGCTATCCGGTTCTACGCCACAGACACCAATTCCGACCCTTCTGTGGTGGCGTAGCCAGTGACCGGGCCTGGCGGTGCTGGCGAGCCTGCAGCCACAGTCGGGAAGTCGTTGCGACGAGGGGGCGCTCGATGCGCGGTGGGAAGGGCACACAGCGCGCTGGGACGCCGACGCCAGCGCCAGATGCCAGCTCGCGAAGGGCAACCGAGCCGAGCCACCAGGCGATGGCAGTTGACTGACGCCTGGACGGTCGACCCTCGCCTCCTGCCGGGCCCGGCGTCGCGGTCCAGACGCATCTTCGCCCCACCGCCCGGGACTGCGCGAGCCCAGGCCGCGTCGCTCCCCCGGTGTCAACGCGCCAGCGGCGCCTCCCGGTCCAGGCCAAGCGCCGCCAGGGCCCTCGCAGCGGGCGGCCGCTGGAAGTACCCCTGCGCGCTGCGGCGGTCCTGCCACCCACCCCAGCCTGCAACTGGGCCACCGTGATCCCCCGGCTGACCTCCTGGGTCGCCCAGTGGTGACGCAGCACATAATGGAAAGCACAGATGCGCTGGGATCCCTGCCTGCTCCGCGTGCCGCAGGACCTGGCGAAGCAGACCGGTCTCGGCGATTGCCTGCCTGGCGGGCTTGGGCGGCCCAAGCACTACGAACAGCGGCGCCTCCGCCGGCGA
>JASLIH010000410.1 GCA_030152105.1 Actinomycetes bacterium | reverse complement strand
AGGGTGTGGAAGGTACCCGGCCGGTCGGTGCGCCGATAGGTGTGGGCGCCGAAGAAGTCGCGCTGGGCCTGGAGCAGGTTGGCCGGGCCGCGTTCGCGACGGAAGCCGTCGTAGTAGGCCAGCGAGGAGGCGAAGGCCGGGGTGGGCACGCCCAGGGTGACCGCGGTGGCCACGACCCGGCGCCAGGCGTCCTGGGCCTCGCCGACGGCGTCGCGGAAGTACTCGGCGAAGAGCAGGTTCCGCAGGCCGGGGTCGGCCGCATACGCCTCGCGGATGCGGTCCAGGAACCGGGCCCGGATGATGCAGCCGCCCCGCCAGATGGTGGCCAGCCCGCCCAGCTCGACGTCCCAGCCGTTGGCCTCCGAAGCGGCCGCCATCTGCTCGAACCCCTGGGCGTAGGCGACCACCTTGGACGCGTACAGGGCGTCGCGGACGTCGTCGACGAAGGCGCTCGCCCGGTCGGCATCCACGCGGCCCGTCGGGCCGGTCAGCACCTTGGCCGCAGCCGTGCGCTGGGTCTTCTGTGACGACAGCACCCTGGCGAACACCGCCTCGGTGATCCCGGTGACGGGCACCCCCAGCTCAAGGGCGGACTGGACGGTCCAGCGGCCGGTGCCCTTCTGCTCGGCCTGGTCGAGGATCACGTCGACCAGCGCCTCGCCGGTGGCCTGGTCGACCTGGCGGAGGACCTTGGCGGTGATCTCGATCAGGAACGAGTCCAGGTCGCCGGCGTTCCAGCCCTCGAACACCTCGGCCAGCTCGGCCGCTCCCATGCCGACGCCCTGGCCGAGCAGGTCGTAGGCCTCGGCGATGAGCTGCATGTCGGCGTACTCGATGCCGTTGTGGACCATCTTGACGTAGTGGCCGGCGCCGTCCGGGCCGACCAGCCGGCAGCACGGCACCCCGTCGACCTGGGCGGCGATGGTGGTCAGGAGCCGCTCCACCAGGGCGTAGGCCTCACCGGCGCCGCCGGGCATGATGCTGGGGCCGTGCAGCGCCCCCTCCTCGCCCCCGGACACGCCCGTCCCGAGGAAGCGCAGGCCCCGCGCGTTCATGGCCTGCTCGCGGCGGACGGTGTCCTCGAAGTAGCTGTTGCCGCCGTCGATGAGGAGGTCGCCCTCGTCCAGGTGGCCGGCCAGCTCCTCGAGGACGGCGTCGACGGCCGGGCCGGCCTTGACCATGACCAGGATGCGGCGGGGCGGGGCCAGGGCGGCCACGAACTCCTCGGTCGAGAAGGTCCCGGCCAGCTCGCCCTCGTGCCCGTGGCGGTCAAGCAGGTCGCGGGTCCGGCTCTCGGTGCGGTTGTGGACGGCCACCGGGAACCCGTGCCGGGCCGCGTTGCGGGCCAGGTTCGCCCCCATGGTGGCCAGGCCGGTGACGCCCAGCTCGCACTGTCCAGCCATCGGGCCTCCTCGACCTCGGCGCGCGCTTGCCGTGCAGGCACGCTACAGGAACGAGGGCCGCCCCGCCCCTAGGGGTTGGCGGTGGCCGAGCTCAGCCAGGCCAGGTAACCGGGGCTGCCGTTGTCGATCGGGACGGCGGTCAGCTCCGGGGTCTCGTAGCGGTGGTTGGTCTCGATGCGGGCGGCCAGGGCGTCGAAGCGGGCGCCGGTGGTCTTGATGAGGCACAGCCATTCCTCGGCGGTCTCGATCGCTCCCCGCCAGCGGTAGGTGCTGGAGATCGGGCCGAGGACCTGGACGCAGGCGGCCAGGCGCCGCTCGACCAGGTCGCGGGCCAGCCGTTCGGCGTCCTCGCGGGCGTCGGTGGTGGTCATCGCCATCAGGTACCGGTCGGGCACTTGGCAGTCACCTCGTCAGGCCGGGTTGGGGGCCGGGGGGCTCATGCCTGGCCCCCCGCTGGGTCGAGGGCAGGGATCGTACGGCTTGGGATGCGGCGGGCCAGCATCGCCGCCAGGAGGGCGACGGAGGCGGTCAGGGCGAAGGCGCCGGCGATGCCGGCCCGGGGCAGCCAGCCGGCCGCCGCCCCGGCCGCGACCAGGGCCCCGCCCAGACCGGCCCCGAGGGCCACCCCGAGGGTCTCGGCCAGCTGGAGCGAGGCGCTGGCCGCCCCCTCCTGGCCGCTCTGGGCCTCACCGAGCACGATCAGGGAGATGGGCGAGTAGGCCAGGCCGATGCCGAAGCCGCCCACCGCCCAGCCGGCCACACCGACCGCCACCGGCACGGCCGGGAACAGGGCGGCCACCTCACAGGCGATGCCGGCGGCGACGATCAGGAACCCGGACCGGATCAGCCGCCGGCCCGGCCAGTCGGCCGCCTTGCGCTCCTGGACCCAGGAGGCGGCCGTCCAGGCCAGGGTCGCGGCGGTCACGGCGATGCTGGCCACCACCGTGCTCTGGCCCCTGACCGAGGTGATGGCCAGGGGCACGTAGGTGTCGGCGCCGAAGAACGCGAAGGTGAGCAGGGCCCGCGACAGCACCGCGACCGGCAGGCCGGGCCGGCCCGTGAGCGTCCCCGGCGGGAGCAGGCCGCGCAGCGGGACCAGGCCGATGGCCAGGCCGGCGGCGACCAGGAGCGCCCCGGTGAGCGCGGAGCGGCTGGTCAGCCCGGCCAGGACCACACCGGCCCCGGCGGCCACCCCGATCGCCCTCGGCAGTCGGCCCCGCTGGACCAGCGGCTCGGGGGGCGGGCCGAGCCGGCGCAGCGACGGCCAGGCCAGCGCGCCCGAGGCGGCCACCAGCGGCAGCAGGCCGAGGAACACCCAGCGCCAGCCGGCGCTGGCCGCGACCAGGGCCGACAGGGCCGGCCCGATCAGGCCGGGCACGACCCAGGCGGTCGAGAGGACGGCGAACACCCGCGGCCGCAGCGCCTCCGGGTAGCTGCGGCCGATGGCGGCGTAGGCGACCGCCGGGATCGCCCCGGCCCCCAGCCCCTGGAGGCCGCGGGCCAGCACCAGCACGAGCATGCTGGGGGCCAGGCCGCCGATGGTCAGACCGGCCATGAACACCAGCACGCCGGCCACGAACGGCGGGCCCGGGCCGCGCCGGTCGGCCTGGCCGCCCGCGACCACGATCCCGACCAGCAGGCCGAGCTGGAAGGCGCTGGTCACCCAGCCGTAGAGGCTGATGCCCTCGAGGTCGTCCTTGATCGTGGGCAGGATCGTGATGACGGCCAGGGCCTCGAAGGCGACCAGAGTGATGGTCAGGACCAGGCCCATGGTGAGCCCGCGCCGGGCCGGAGTCATCAGCCCGGCCGGTCGCCGCGACGACCGCTTCATTGTTGGCCCACCCGGTCATGCTACCGGCCGCCGGACCGGCCGCCATGCCGGCTTGACAGGCAACCAGCGGGTTTGGAAGGGTACGCCCGTCGTCGGCCACCCCCCCAATCCCCCTTTGGGCCAACGGCACGGAAGCGGCGCGCGCGATCCCCGCGTTCGCGAGTTGCTGCTTTGGTGACGCCCGGCCCTCGTTCCCCAAGAGGCTCGCCAGCTTGCGCAACGAACCGGCACCCCGCGGCTCCAGGGCCCGCCCGAGGCACGCCCGGGCCGCTTCGCCCTGGCGTGGCAACCTCAAGATGGCCGGTCTGATCGTGATCCCGCTGCTGCTGGCCTGGGCTCTGCTCCCGGCCAGCGCCAAGCCGGGCGCCGGACGTCCGTTCGGCCAGGACCGGGCCGCAGCGGCCGCGCCGGCGCCCGACGCCGTCCGGCTGGCCTCGCTGGTCAATGCCGAGCGCTCCCACCGCGGCCTGCCCGCCCTGACCGTGCTGCCCCGCCTGTCGACGCTGGCCGGCGCCCAGTCGGCCCGGATGGCGGCGGCCCGGCGCCTGTCTGCCAGCCCCGGGCTGGCCGACGCGGTCCAGCCGGCCAGCGTGTGGGAGGAGCAGGTCCGCTGCGCTGGCACCGTCGAGGCGGCCCACCAGGAGCTGATGCGCTCGGCCGGGGCCAAGCGCCGCATCCTCAGCCGCTCCTTCAACGCCCTCGGGGTCGGGACCAGCAACGCCGGCTGCGTCTGGGTGACCGAGCTGCTGGCCAGCGTGCCGGACACGAGCGCGGCCGGGAACGCCCGGCGGCCGGCCAGGCCGACCACGACCACCAACGCCACCACCACGACCAGGGCGGCGACCACCACCACCAAGCCGGCACCCAGGCCGACCACCGCCCCCACCTCGGCGCCGGCCCCGGCCGGCAACCAGACCACCGCGCAGAAGCTGACCAGCGACCTGTTCGACCGGCTCAACGCCGAGCGCCGGGCCAGGGGCCTGGCCGCGCTCGACTGGGACGGCGACCTGGCCCGCATCGCCGGCGACTGGTCGGCCGAGATGGCCAGCAGCGGCAACTTCCGCCACCGCGACCTCGGCGCGGCCGGCGGCCTGCCCGGCATGAGCAAGTTCTCGGCCCTCGGCGAGAACATCGCCTGGGTCGAGGGCTATCCGAACATGGGCAACCAGCTCCACGTCGGCTGGATGCGCTCGGAGGGGCACCGGGCCAACATCCTCCAGCGCGGCTTCGACTCGGTCGGGATCGGTGTCGTCTGCTCGGGCGGCCGAGCCTGGGCGACCCAGAACTTCGGCCGCCTGGACAGCTCCAGCGCCCCCTCCATGGCGTCGAGCACCCCGGCCGAGAACCCGATCGTGGCCACCCGGGACGACGGCGTCCGCTGCTGAGGGTTCCGGAGGTTTCGCCACCGGCGGCACTCGTGGTCAGATGGGGGCCTCCGAACGACCGAGGGGTGCGGGCATGCTCAAGGCATGGGTGCTGATCCAGACGGAGGTGGGCAGGGCCGGCGAGGTGGCGGCCGCCGTGACCGCCATCGACGGGGTCGAGCTGTCCGAGGTGACCGCCGGGCCGTTCGACGTCATCGCCAAGGTCCAGGCGCCCAACCTGGACGCCCTTGGCCGGCTGATCGTCAGCCGCGTCCAGGCCGTCCCCGGCACCCTGCGCACCCTCACCTGCCCGCGCCCGGGGCCTGACCGCCCGGACGCCTAGGGCGCGCCATGGGCCAGCAGGCACCGCCGCTGCACCCCGAGCTCCAGCCGCTGGCCGGCCTGCTCGGGACCTGGCGGGGCGAGGGCGCCGGCCGGTACCCGACCATCACGCCGTTCCGCTACGGCGAGGAGGTGCGGTTCTGGCACGTCGGCAAGCCGTTCCTGGCCTATGCCCAGCGGACCTGGAGCCTCGACGACGGCCGCCCACTCCACGCCGAGAGCGGCTACTGGCGGGCCAAGCCCGGCGGCGCGGTCGAGCTGGTCCTGGCCCACCCCACCGGCATCGTCGAGGTCCAGGAGGGCCACCTGGACGGCACCCGGATCGAGCTGCGCAGCACCACCATGGCCGGCACCGCCACCGCCAAGCAGGTCGACGCCCTGCACCGCCACCTCGACCTCGACGGCGGCCGGCTCAGCTACACCATCGACATGGCCGCCGTCGGCCAGCCCCTCCAGCACCACCTGTCCGCCGAGCTGCACCGCCTCACGGTGTGATGACCCGCCCGAGGTCGGGCGGGGGCGGGAGCAGGGCGTGGTCGGCCTCCAGGGCCTCGACGGCGGCCAGCGCGGCCCGGGGCAGCGGGGTCGAGCGGCGGGCCGTCAGGTCGACGTGGAGGGCCAGCTCCTCGTGGGTGGCGGCCAGGACGCCCCGGCCGGTGTTCTCCATCGCCAGCAGGTAGTGCAGCTTCTTGGCCGAGTGCCCGACCAGCCGGGCCACGATCCGGTAGCGCTCCCCCTCGGCCAGCTCGGCGTGGTAGCGGGTGTGCTCCTCCACCACCATCAGGGTGGCCCCGGTCCGCGCCGTGTACTCCTCCGGCCCCAGCCCCAGCCGCGCGAACAGCCCGTCGGTCGAGACGTCGAACGCCGCCCGGTAGTGGACCACGTTCATGTGCCCGTTGTAGTCGATGTGCTCGGCAAGGACCGTGCCCTCGCCCACGAACAGCCCGTCCAGCCCCATAGGCGCTACCCTACCGCCATGCCGGACGCTGCCTCATGGACGGTCGAGCGGGCCAACGAAGCCCTGCCGCGGGTCGGGGCCGCCCTGGCCCGCATCCGCGACCTGGTCGCCGAGGCCAGGCGGGAGCGCGACGAGACGGCCGGGTTGCTGGAGGGCAACGGCCACCCGGCCACCCCGCGGGGCACCGGCGAGCTGCGGGCCGCGGTCGAGGCCCTGACCGACGAGGGGATCGTCCTGCGCGACCTCGACGCCGGGCTGGTCGACTTCCCGGCCCGGCTGGACGACGGCCGCCAGTACCTCCTGTGCTGGGTGCTGGGCGAGCCGACGGTCGAGTGGTGGCACTGGCCGGACACCGGGTTCGCCGGCCGGCGGCCGCTGTCCGACCCGCCGGCCTAGGCGTCCGGCGTCCCACAGCGAACCCACAGGCGCACGTCAGCGCGCCCGCGCATGGTGTCGACGACAACCAGTTCCACAAGGGGAGACACCATGAGCCACATGATCGCCAGCGCCCCGACCCGGGCCCCGGCCTTCCGCGACCGCCGCGACACCGACCACAGCGCCAACGCCGACCACGGCGGCGAGCGCGCCCGCTCCAGGATCTGGACCGTCATCGAGGCGCTGGCCTACGCCGGCGCGTACGTCGACCCGTCCGGGATCCTCGCCGTCGAGCGCCTCCGCCAGGCCAAGGAAGCGGAGGAGCGCAATGCCCGCTGACCCCACCAACCAGGTGCCGGTGGTGATCGCCGGGACCGGGCCGGCCGGCCTGGTCGCGGCGGTCACCCTGGCCAGGAACGGCGTCCGGTCGCTACTGGTGGAGCGCAACCAGGGACTGTCGCCGCTGCCCCGGGCCACGGCCGTCAGCACCCGGACCATGGAGCTGCTTCGCTCCTGGGGCCTGGAGGACGAGGTCCGGGCCGGCCAGCTCGACCTCAACTCCACCGGTGCCTGGGCGGCCGGGACGCTCACCTCGCCCGAGGGCGCCGAGCTGCCGCTGGGCGTCGCCGGCATCGAGCAGGCCGCGGCCGCCAGCCCGACCACGCTCGCCGCCGTGCCCCAGGACCACCTGGAGCCGGTGCTGCTCGGCCAGCTGCAGGCGCTCGGGCTGACCGAGATCCGGTTCGGCACCGAGCTGACCGCCCTCGACCAGGACGCCGACGGCGTCACCGTCGTGCTGCGGCAGCGGGCAGGCGGAGCGGAACAGGCCGTCCGGGCCGGCTACCTGGTCGGCGCCGACGGCGCCCACTCGGCGGTGCGGCGCCTGCTCGGCATCGCCATGAACGGCCCCGACCACCTCAACGAGCAGCTCACGGTGCTGTTCGAGGCGCCGCTGGGCGAGGTCGTGGGCGACCGCCGCCACGGCATCTACTTCATCCAGCATCCCGAGGCCGGCGGCGTCCTGGTCCCCAACGGGGCCGGCGACCGCTGGTTGTACGGGAGGGGCTGGGACCCGCCCCGCGAACGGCTGGAGGACTACAGCGACGCCCGCCTCACCGGCCTGATCCGCACCGCGGCCGGCGTCGGCGACCTCCCGGTCCGGATCGTGGCCAAGGGCGCCTACTCGTTCGCCGCCCAGGTCGCCGAGCGCTACCGGGAGGGTCGCGCCTTCCTGGCCGGCGACGCCGCCCAGCGCATGACCCCTCGCGGCGGCATGGGCATGAACACCGCCGTGGCCGAGGCCCACGACCTGGCCTGGAAGCTGGCCTGGGTCCTCAACGGCTGGGCCGGCCCCGGCCTCCTTGGCAGCTACGAGGCCGAGTGGCGCCCCGTCGGAGCCCGGCGCACCGCCCGCTCAGCCCGGGAGGGCGCCGAGCCGGACGGCGCCGAAGCCCTCGCAGAGGACCTCAACGGCCGCCTTCCCCACGCCTGGCTCCCCTCGGCCGACGCCCATCCCCGCTCCACCCTCGACCTCCTCGGCCCCGGCCTCACCCTCCTCACCGGTCGCGGTCCCGGCGCCGCCGCCTGGACCGCCGCCGCGGCCGCCCTCGAGACCCCGTTCCCGCTGACCGTCCACACCCTCGACCCCGCGACCGCCACCGCCCTGGCCGTCATCCCGGACGGCGCCATCCTGGCCCGGCCCGACGCCCAGGTGGTCGCGCACTGGCCTAGCGCCCCAGCCGACCCGGCGGCCGCTCTCAGCACCCTCGCCTCGGCGTGGTCCGCCACCCTCATGGGGCGCCTGCGGGTCAGCGCTGGAGCTGGGTGAGGACGTTCGCGGCGTGGCCGTCCGCCTTGACGTTGTGCCAGGCGTGTTCGACCCGGCCCTGCTCGTCGAGGAGGAAGGTGGAGCGCAGGAC
>JASLIH010000405.1 GCA_030152105.1 Actinomycetes bacterium | reverse complement strand
GGCCTGGTGGTCGCCCTGGTCCTCGTCGCGGGCCTCCTGGCCGCCGCCTGCGGCGGGTCGGGGGGTTCGTCGGGCGGCGACGCGTCGGGGACCGGCGGGAGCGCCGCGGCCACCGGCGACAGCACCCAGCAGGGCGGCGCCGGCGGGGGCGGCGAGTCCCAGGGCAGCGGTGGCGGCCAGGGTGGCGTACCCCAGGGCGGCGGGGGTCAGGGCGGCTCACAAGGCGGCGGGGGCGGCGGCCAGGGGGAGGAGTTGGCATGGGTGCCGTTCGGGCCCAGCGACCCGACCTTCCCGACCCCGTCCTGGCCCATCTACCGGGCTTTCGCCAACGGCGACTGCTCGGCCCTCCAGGACTACCTCAACTCACCCGACGGGGAGAGCGTTGACGGATTCGGCCAGGCCATGGTCGCGGTCTGCCAGGCCGCCGTCGAGGGCCGCCAGGACCGGTGGGAAGCCGCGAAGGCCGCGGCGGGCGCGGACCCGTCCAAGCTCGCCAACGACTGCCTAGCCGCCGTGGTCAAAGACCTGCTGGACCGCGCCCTGGCCTGGCACGAGCGCTACCCCGGGGCCAAGCCCACGGTGCGGTTCCAGCACCTGACCGGCCAGACCGACTGCGGCCGCCAGGACAGCAGCGAAAGCACCGAGGAAACCACCCCCGAGACCGGGTCCACCGCCGACACCGGATCGTCGTCCTCGGACACCACCGCCGAAACCAGCACAGGATCCACATGAGCGCGCCACCGGAGCGGCGCCTGGCAACCGGTGCCCGCCGCGGTCCCACCGAAGCCGCCTCCACGGCCCCTCCCACCGAGGTCCGCAGCGGCGACGGGCCCGGCTCCCCCGCCCCACCCACCGACACGCGCCTCGCCGACGGGTCGCCCCGACCGGTGCCGACCGGCGAGGCGGCGGTGCCCCAGGCCACGGCTCCCCCGCCCGATGCGGGGGACTCGCCGATGCGGGCAGCGGTGTCGGTCCTGACCACCCTGGGGCCGCCGTTGACCATCGCGACGGCGCTGATGTTCTACTTCGGCTGGGCCCGCAGCGACGTCCAGGCCCGCTACATGGGCCTGGACGTGACCCTGTTCGGCTTCTCCACCCAGGACTACGTGCTCCAGAGCATCAGCACCCTGTACGTCCCGCTGCTGGCCACCGCCGCCCTCGCCCTCGGCTGGCTGGCCCTGCACCAGCGCGTCGACCGCGCCCTAGCCCAGCCCACGGCCAGGCCGACCCTGCGGCTGGCCGGCCTCGTCGCCCTGGGCGCCGGGCTGCTGGCGGCGGCCGGGGCCGTGCTCGTCGCCGTCCTCGACCGGAACCGCTGGCCGCTGGCCGTCCCGCTGGTCCTGGCCGTCGGGACCGCGGTCGCCGCCTACGGCGGCTGGCTGGCCGGCGCCGCCGCCGACCCGCAGCCACCCGGCCCGGCCGGGGCGCCGTGGCAGCGGGCCCTGCGGGCACTGCTCGTCGGCACCGTGATCACCCTGGCCCTGTTCTGGGAGATGTCGGTGTATGCCGGCGTGGTCGGCCGCGGCTACGCCCTGGAGTTGGCCCGGACCCTGCCCTCGCGGCCGCGTGCGACCGCGTTCAGCCCCACCCCCCTCGGCATCGAGGCCCCGGGCGTGCACGAGCAGCGGCTGCTCGTGAGCTCCGTCGGCGGCAGGGACGAAGTGCGCTACCGCACCACCGGCCTGCGGTTCCTGGTCCGCTCCGGTGGGCGGCTGTTCCTCGTCCACGACGGCTGGACACCCAGGCGAGGCATGGTGATCGTTCTGCCCGACAACGACCAGGTGCGCTGGCAGTTCTCACGCTGACTCAAGCCAAGGAGTTCCAGAGGCACCACCCCGGTCAGCGACCTCCGCCCAGACAAGAGACCAAGCACGCTCGCCATCGGCGGTCGCCGGAGATACCCCGACTCAACCGTCGCGCTCCCGATCGTCGCGCCCTAGACTGTCCTGTCCCCGAGTTGTGGCGACGCATCAGCGCTTCTGGTGCCACAGTTTGGCCTTCCCGAGGACCTCAGCGGGTGTTCGGCCCTTGGTCCAGCGGCCGGTGTGGGGCCCGCTCGGTGTTGTAGAAGTACCTCCAGCGGACTCGGGGGCAGCACGCGGCTGACCGCGGTGAGCAGCGCCCGATCGGCGGGCTCCAGCCTGGGACGCGGGTATGGCGGCGCAGCACCGGGAGCTGGTGGCGCAGCACCAGGATCCCCAAGTCCTTGGCGGCGTCACTCCAGGCGGCCAGCGCGAGCGACACGGCAGGAGGTAGGTAGGGGAGTTTCGAATAACACCCAGAACAGCCTGTGGGGTACGCAAACTTGGACGCAGCCTGTGAGCTGCCAGTTCACGTCGATCATGGCTCGGTAGGGTAGCCCTCCTGCCACCTATCCTAGAGGTCACCCTGGTGCTCTCGAAATTCACCTACGTTGCGTGGTGTCGCTCCATCCAACTGCTCGTGCTGCTCGCCCGCGGCGACGCCACCAAGGACTTGGAGCTCCTTGTCCTCCGCCATCAGCTGGCCGTGCTGCGGCGGCAGACCTCGCGTCCCAGGCTGGAGCCCGCTGACCGGGCGCTGCTCGCCGCGGTCAGCAGGGTGCTGCCCCGATCCCGCTGGTCGTGCCTCTTCGTTACCCCGGGTACGTTGCTGCGCTGGCATCGGCGCCTGGTCGCCGGCGCCTGGACCTACCCGCGCCGTCGGACGGGCCGGCCACCGCTGGACCAGGAGACCCAACAGCTGATCGTTCGATTGGCCAGGGAGAACCCACGCTGGGGCTACC
>JASLIH010000366.1 GCA_030152105.1 Actinomycetes bacterium | reverse complement strand
TGCCGCCCTGCACATGCAGGGTGTAGTAGAACAGCTGGCCCTGGCCGTAGGTGGCGTCCTTGATCAGCTTGGTGAACAGCGCCTCCTGGCCGGTCGACTCACACGAGCCGATGAGGTTGAGTCGCACGCCACCGGCCATCTCCAGGGTCCGCAGGCGCGGGTTCTGGTTGCGGACATAGGTGTCGCGGACCTCGGCCGCGGAGCGGTCCATGCCGTCCTCGAGGGCGGCCCGCACGGCGTCCTTGCCGGTGAAGACCTGGACCAGGTCGACCACGATCAGGTCGCGGTCGGGGTCGACCTTGCGGACATAGCCGTCGTGGCGGCCGTCGGTCAGGGTGGTCACGCCCTCGCGCTTGGGGCCGCCGGACGGGGTGGACTGCTCCTGGCCGGAGCCGGAGCAGTCGTCCAGCCCGTCCGACCGCCCCAAGCGCGAGGGCGTGACCACCCTGGCCGACGGCCGCTACGACGCCTATGTCCGCAAGGTCGACCCCGACCGCGACTGATCGTGGTCGACCTGGTCCAGGTCTTCACCGGCGACGCCGCCGTCCGGGCCGCCCTCGAGGACGGCGTGGACCGCTCGGCGGCCGAGGTCCGCGACACCTATGTCCGCAACCAGAACGACCGCCTGCGGACCCTGGAGATGCTCCGCGTGCTTGAGCAACCCGAGACCATCAAGCAAGCCATCGGCATCGCCAACTAAGCCTGGATCCGCACCTCGCTGGGCGACCTGGCGGGCTCAGGAAGGCGGCGTGCGAGTTCGCTTGGGTACTCGGGAAAGTAGCGGCAGATGCCGCTGAGCGAGAACTGCGCCAGGATCGACCTGGCCCGCTCGCGCTCGAGGAGAAAGCGGAAGGACTCCCGCACGACTCGCTCGAGGTCGTCGTCGCGGAGCTCAAGTGCCTCACCGAGCCGGTCGGGCACCGTCACCTGGTGGGTCGTCTCACGATCACCTTCGCGCACCTGGACCCGGAACTCCGGGGCGCCAAGGGGCTGATGCTGATGTCTGCCATTGTTCGGATCGCTCGAGCTAGTTCCTCGACAAGGTGCGTCTTACCGTAGACGTCGTTTCGTTTCTTTGGGGCTGATCTAACAGAATCCGGCGCCATATCGCCGCATCGACGAGCTCATGCCGGATGGGCTGTGGGCGCTGGACCGAGCGATGGTAGAGGGTTGTAGAGATTACCCAGCTGGAGTGGCCGTCCCGCCAACCACGCAAACCGAGGAGGGTTCGATGGCCACGTGCAGGTTCCAACTGGCGATGTCGCTGGACGGGTTCGTCGCCGGTCCCGACCAGAGTGAAGAGAACCCGCTCGGCGTCGGCGGCTTGGAGCTGCACCAGTGGGTCTTCCCGCTCGAGGCGTGGCGCCGGCAGCAAGGCCTGGAGGGTGGCGAGGTCAACGCCAGCACGCCGGTGGTCGAGGAGGCCCAGTCGAACGTCGGCGCGGTCGTGATGGGCCGCAACATGTTCGGGGGCGGGCCCGGCCCCTGGCCCGAGGATCCCCCGTGGAACGGCTGGTGGGGCGAGGACCCTCCCTACCACGCGTCGGTCTTCGTGCTCACCCACCATCCCCGCGAGCCGCTGGAGCTGGAGGGCGGCACCACCTTCTTCTTCGTCACCGACGGCATCGAGTCCGCCCTCGAGCAGGCCAAGCAGGCCGCGGGCGGCCGGGATGTGCTGCTCGGCGGGGGCGCCAGCGTCGTCCAGCAGTACCTGGCCGCCGGGCTGGTCGACGAGTTCGAGCTGCGCCTCGTCCCGGTCCTGCTCGGGGACGGCGAGCGGCTGCTCGAGCACGTCGGCGACCTCCAGGTCGAGCAGGTGCGCGCGGTCGAGGCGCCAGGCGTCACCCACATCAAGTACCGCGTCGTCAAGGACCGCTGAGGCCGCCCCACTTAAACGAGCTTCAAAATATTGAAGTTCGCCCCTTCCGGTGACACATTCCCTGCTCACCGGGCGTTCCTGACGCCCGAGGGGCGTTCGACTACGCTTCTGGCCAGGCCGGAGGCGAGATGGGCGCAGGTCGGTCGTATCGAAGGGCGCACGCTTCCTCGGCGACAGATGCGGAAGGGCTCGACCCCACCAAACCCGACGAGGGATCAGGAGCAGCCGATGAACGCGGTCATCCAAGACACCTACGGCTCACCCGAGGTGCTGGAGCTCAGGGAGATCGACAAGCCGGTGGTCGGGGATGACGAGGTGCTCGTACAGGTGCGCGCAGCCGGCGTGGATCCCGGCGTCTGGCACCTCATGACCGGCCTGCCCTACCTGGTGCGCATCATGGGCTACGGGCTGCGCACGCCCAAGGTTCGCATCCGGGGCAGGGACGTCGCCGGGCGGGTGGAGGCGGTCGGCACCAACGTGACCCGGTTCCGCCCCGGTGATGAGGTGTTCGGCATCTGCGATGGGTCCTTCGCCGAGTACGTGTGCGCCCGACCGGACAAGCTGGCCCCCAAGCCGGCCAACCTCACCTTCGAGCAGGCCGCGGCCGTCCCCATCTCCGCCCTCACTGCCCTGCAGGCCATTCGCAACACGGGAAAGGTTCAGCCAGGGCAGACGGTCCTGATCATCGGCGCGGCCGGCGGGGTGGGGACGTTCGCGGTGCAGCTGGCCAAGGCATTCGGCGCGAAGGTCACCGGCGTGTGCAGCACGACCAAGCTGGACCTGGTCCGCTCGATCGGCGCGGACGAGGTCATCGACTACACCCGCGAGGACTTCGCCGACGGGGCGCGCCACTGGGACCTCATCGTTGACACCGCGGGCCGCCGGTCGCTGTCGCAGCTGCGGCGCGCCCTCGCCCCCCGGGGGACGCTGGTGATCGTGGGAGGCGAGGGGGGCGGACGGTGGCTTGGAGGCTTCGATCGCCAGATCCTGCGAGCGCCCGCGGTGTCAGCGTTCTCGCGCCAGCGGCTGCGCCCGTTGGTCTCGAAGGAACGAAGCGAGGACCTGCTGGTGCTGAAGGAGCTCATCGAGGCCGGCAAGGTCACGCCGGTCATCGACCGGACCTACCCGCTGCGCGAGGCCCCCGAGGCCATCCGGTACCTGGAGGAGGGACACGCCCGGGGGAAGGTCGTCATCAGGGTGTGAGGCGCGACCCGCGCGAGCGTGCGGTTGGCGGAGTACTGGGAGACGGCGAGGCCAACCACCTCCTACGGGCGGTGCTGGTCGGGATGCTGCGAGGAGCGCGATGACGCCCCGGGCCAGGCGACGACCCAGGGGCTCCGGGAACCTTCCCAACGCTCGCTCACCAGAGGGACAGGCCGCAGTGGCGCAGGAACAAGCAGGCCAAGTGTGGGGTGCCCCGGATCCGCTGGACGCCCCGCTCGGCCGCGGCGATGATCTCCTCAAGGGTCGAGCCGTGCTGAAGGACAGCGACGTCTCGACCCGACTCCCGAGCCCAGGACCTTGCGCGGGCCAGGGCGTTCTACGCCGAGAAGCTCGGCCTGAAACCGGTCGAGGAGCGGGCAGGCGGGCTGCGCTACCAGTGCGGCAGCGGGCGGTTCTCCCTGTCCGAGTCGGTGGGTGCCGCGTCGGGCACACACACCCAGCTGGCGTGGAGGTCAACGACATCCAGGCCGTGGTCGCCGAGCTGCGACGCCGTGACGTGATGTTTGAGGAGGTCGACGTCCCCGGCCCACGGACGGTGGAGGCCATCGCCCAGGTCGAGGACGACTACCCCTCGGCTAGCGTCGGTGAGCGCGCTCCCTGGTTCCGGGACAGCGAGGGGAACCTGCTGGGCATCGGCCAGGCCGTCCGCGTGCGCTAGAGAGCCGGTGATGGATCCGAGGCCACATGCCGCGCGGGAGCGTCGGGCAGCGCCGGAGTTTGCGCGCCGCCCCGGCGGCCACCCGCCAGCCGGGTCCGCAACCTCACGGGACAGAACACCTGATATGGAGGGGTTGGCTGTCGAGTGGCAGGTGGGCGTGCCGCCCGCGGGGTGGTCGGGGTGGAGTGATGTGGCCGGTGGGGCGGTGTGGACTCAGGCGACGCGCGGTCAGCCTGATATGCGCGGGTTGGCTACCGCATGACCGTGGTGCGTCGGGAGCGGTCGGCTGGTCGAGAGATCGAGCGTCACC
>JASLIH010000311.1 GCA_030152105.1 Actinomycetes bacterium | reverse complement strand
CACGCGCCCGCTGGGGCGAGAGCCGGCCGCTTCCCGCCGCCACCGCCGAGCGGCTCGACTACGAGCTCGGGGTCATCGACCACATGGGCTTCAGCTCGTACTTCCTGATCGTCTGGGACCTCATCAGCTACGCCCGCTCCCGGGGCATCCGGGTCGGCCCCGGTCGTGGCTCGGCGGCCGGTTGCCTCGTGGCCTGGGCGCTGGGCATCACCGAGCTCGACCCCATCCAGCACAAGCTGATCTTCGAGCGGTTCCTCAACCCGGACAGGGTGTCCATGCCGGACATCGACATCGACTTCGACGAGCGCCGGCGCGGCGACATGATCCGCTACGCCACCGAGAAGTACGGGGCCGACCACGTCGCCCAGATCGTCACCTTCTCCACCATCAAGGCCAAGCAGGCCATCCGCGACTCGGCCCGGGTGCTCGGGTTCCCCTACAAGCTGGGCGACGACCTGGCTAAGGCCATGCCCCCGCCGGTCCTGGGCAAGGAGCGCTCCCTGGCCGAGGCGTTCAAGCTCTCGGCCGAGCTTCGGGTGGCCCGCGACAACGACCCCGAGGCCCGCCAGGTGCTCGACACCGCCGCCGGCCTCGAGGGGCTGCGGCGCCAGTGGGGCGTGCACGCGGCCGCGGTGGTGATCTCCCGCGACCCCCTGGTCGAGCAGGTCCCGATCATGAAGCGGGAGGCCGACGGGGCGATCATCACCCAGTACGAGATGAACGGGGTCGCCAAGCTCGGGCTGCTCAAGATGGACTTCCTGGGCCTTCGCAACCTCACCGTGCTCGACGACACCCTGGTCCACCTCCGGGCCAAGGGCGTCGACCTGGACCTGGGGGCGCTGCCCACCGACGACCCGGCCACCTTCAAGATGCTCCAGGCCGGCGACTCCGACGGCGTCTTCCAGATGGAGTCCGAGGGCATGCGGCGGCTGCTGCGCCAGCTCCGCCCGGACCGCTTCGAGGACATCGTCGCCCTGATCGCCCTGTACCGCCCGGGGCCGATGGAGGAGATCCCCAAGTACATCGCGGGCAAGCGCGACCCCCGGCAGGTCAAGCACCTGCACCCGCTGACGGCGGAGATCACCGCCGACACCCACGGGGTGCTGGTCTACCAGGAGCAGATCATCACCCTGCTCCAGAAGGTGGCCGGCTACACCGCCGGCGAGGCCGACCTGGTGCGCAAGGCCATCGGCAAGAAGATCGAAGCCCTGATGCGCAAGGAGGAGCCGCGCTTCCTGGCCGGCTGCCGCGAGAAGGGCCTCAGCGACGACCAGGCGGCCACCCTGTGGCGCCTGATCCAGCCGTTCGCCGGCTACTCCTTCAACCGCGCCCACGCCGCCGGCTACGGCCTGGTCGCCTGGCAGACCGCCTACCTCAAGGCCCACCACCCGGTCGAGTACATGGCCGCCCTGCTGACCAGCGTCAAGGACGACAAGGACGCCCGCCCCAAGTACCTCGGGTCCTGCCGGCGCATGGCCATCACCGTGCTGCCCCCGGACGTCAACGAGTCCGACTCCGACTTCACCCCCGCCCCCGACGGGGCAATCCGCTATGGCCTAAGTGCTGTGCGGAACGTGGGCGAGCAGGTGGTGGAGGCGATCATCGGCGCCCGGCGGGAGAAGGGCCGCTTCACCGACTTCTTCGACTTCTGCGAGAAGGTCGACATCAGCGTGCTCAACAAGCGGGTCATCGAGTCGCTGATCAAGGCCGGCGCCTTCGACTCCCTGGGGATGCCGCGGCGGGGCCTGTTCGAGGTCCACGAGGTGGCCGTCGACCGGGTCACGGCCCGCAAGCGGGCCGAGGCGGCCGGCCAGTTCTCCCTGTTCGGGGGCCTGGGCGACGGCGAGGACGTGGTCACCGAGCCGCT
Source organism: Actinomycetes bacterium (assembly GCA_030152105.1). Next base: position 7,230 of record JASLIH010000311.1, on the reverse strand, counting down.
CCCGGCGGTCGGGACCGAGGAGTGGGAGAAGACCCAGCGCCTCGCCTTCGAGAAGGAGATGCTGGGCCAGTACGTCTCCGACCACCCGCTGCTGGGCCTGGAGCACGTCCTGTCCCGGGCCGCCGACACCTCCCTGTCGTCGCTCACCGAACGCTCCGACGGGGCGGTGGTCACGGTGGCCGGGATCCTGGCCAAGCTGACCAAGAAGTTCACCAAGCGGGGCGAGGTCTACGTCATCGCCGACCTCGAGGACCTGGACGGCGGGGCCGAGTGCATCTTCTTCCCCCAGGTCTACACCCAGCACCAGGGCATCCTTGTCCAGGACGCGGTGGTGGTGGTCAAGGCCCGGGTCGACGCCCGCGACGAGACCCCCAAGCTGGTCGCCCTCGAGGTCAAGCCGCCCAACCTGTCGGAGCCCGGCTCCGCCCCCGTGGTCCTCAACCTGGAGGCCCGGGCCTGCAACGACGGCGTCGTGACCCGCATCAAGCACATCCTCGGGTCCCACCGCGGCAAGTCCCCGGTCCACCTCCAGATCCGCGGGGCCCGCTCCACCATGGTCGTCCGCCTCGGCGACGAGTTCCGGGTCGACCCCCGCAACGGCCTCTACGCCGAGATCAAGGCCGAGCTGGGTCCCGACGCCCTCCTGACCTGACCTCCGCCCGGTAGGGTTGCCTCCTTGGCAGGCACGTTGAGGAGGGAGCTGGGCAATGGGGCACCAGGTGCGGGGCGTGATCGCCAGGTCCGAAAAGGCTCCGGTCGAGCTGGTGACGGTGCTGGTGCCCGACCCGGGACCCGGCGAGGTGCTGGTCCGGGTGCAGGCGTGCGGGGTCTGCCACACCGACCTGCACTACCGCGAGGGAGCGATCAACGACGAGTTCCCGTTCCTGCTCGGCCACGAGGCGTCCGGCAAGGTCGAGGCCGTCGGGCCCGACGTGACCAACGTCGCCCCCGGCGACTTCGTGGTCCTGGCCTGGCGGGCGCCGTGCGGGCAGTGCCGCTCGTGTTTGCGCGGGCGCCCCTGGTACTGCTTCGACAGCCGCAACGCCAGCCAGAAGATGACCCTGGAGGACGGCACCCCGCTGTCGGCCGCCATCGGCATCGGCGCCTTCGCCGAGGTCTGCCTGGTCGCCGCCGGCCAGGCGGTCAAGGTCGACCCGGCGGCCCGGCCCGAGGCGGCCGGCCTGGTCGGCTGCGGCATCATGGCCGGCTACGGGGCGATCATGAACACCGCCAGGGTCGAGCGGGGCGACACCGTGGCCGTGTTCGGCTGCGGCGGGGTCGGGAACGCCGCCATCCACGCCGCCGCCCTGGTCGGCGCCCGCAAGGTCATCGCCGTCGATGTCGACCAGCGCAAGCTGGAGCTGGCCCGGCGGTTCGGGGCCACCGACCTGGTCGACTCCAGCCAGGTCAACCCGGTCAGCGCCATCCGCGAGCTCACCGGCGGCTTCGGCGCCGACGTGACCGTCGAGGCGGTCGGCCGCCCCGAGGTGATGAAGCAGGCCTTCCACGCCCGCGACCACGCCGGGACCATGATCCAGAGCGGCGTCCCCAACCCCAAGATGCGGGTCGACCTCGGCATGCTCGACTTCTACGGGCGCGGCGGGGCGCTGCGGCCGTCCTGGTACGGCGACTGCCTGCCCACTCGCGACTTCCCAATATTGATCGACCTGTACCTGCGCGGCCGTTACGATCTGGACCGGTTCGTCTCCGAGACCATCGCCCTCGACCAGGTCGAGGAGGCGTTCGCCAAGATGCAACGCAACGAGGTGCTGCGCTCGGTGGTGGTCTTTCCTGATGCCTGAGACGTCGACCCTGGCCCTGTTCGCGGTGGCCGCGGTCACCCTGCTGCTGATCCCCGGCCCGGCGGTGCTCTACATCGTCACCCGCAGTGTCGACCAGGGCCGGGCCGCCGGGCTGGCCTCGGTCGGCGGCGTCCACGTCGGCACCCTGCTGCACGTGGCCGCGGCCGCCCTCGGCCTCTCGGCCCTGCTGGTCTCCTCGGCCACCGCCTACGACACCGTCCGCTGGCTGGGCGCCGCCTACCTGGTCTGGCTGGGGGTCCGGCGGCTGCTGGCCCGTGACGAGGACGTCCCGGAGGCGGCGGCCGGCCCCGATGCCCACCGGCCCGGCCTGGGCCGCATCTTCGCCCAGGGCGTGGTCGTCAACGTCCTCAACCCCAAGACGGCCCTGTTCTTCTTCGCCTTCCTGCCCCAGTTCGTCGACACCTCCAGGGGCTCGGTGCCGTTCCAGGTGGTCGTGCTCGGGGCCGCCTTCGTCCTTCTGGGCCTGCTCAGCGACGGCGCCTACGCCCTGCTGGCCTCGACCGGAGCCGGCTGGCTGCGCCGCCGCCCCAGAGTGGCCAGGACGTCGCGCCTGGTCTCGGGCGGGGTGCTGATCAGCCTGGGGGTGACGACCGCCCTGGCCGGGTCGCGCTCCTCGACCCGGTAGCCGCCAGCCGCCGGGGCCCGCCGCGTCCCGGGGCCTCGGTCGACAGCCAGTGCAGCAGCAGCTGCTGGGCGACCCCGGCCGCCGCGCCCCAGTGGGCGGTGACCGCCCGCACCTCGGCCTCCGACGGCATGCGGCCATCCAGGTAGGCGGCCCCGACCGCCTTGCGGACACCCAGGTCCCCGGCCACCACCCTGGGTCGCCCCAAGGTCCGGGCGAGCAGCCACTCCGCCGTCCACCGCCCGATCCCGGGGAACGCGACCAGCCGCTCCACCACCGCCTCGTCCTCGCTGGCGGCCAGCTCCCCGAGGTCCAGGCGCCCCGACGCCACCGCCCCGGCGAAGGCGATGACCGCGACCGCCTTGGAGTTGGAGAACTGGAGCTCGCGCAGGTCGGCGACCTCGGCCCCAGCAAGCCGGGACGGGTCAAGGCTCCACACCTCGCCGTCCAGCGGGCCGGGCGGGTCGAGCGGGTCGCCGGGGCCGGGGTCGACGGGGGGAGGGGGGACCTGGAGCTGGTGGTGGTGACCGTAGCGGCGGGCCAGGCGGGCGCGGAGGACGGCCGCGAACCGCAAGGTGATCTGCTGGGCGCTGATGGCCCGGACCACGGCGGTGAGGAGGTCGGGCTGGAGCACGGGGCCGATCCCGGGGAAGCGGGCGGCGATCCGGGCCACCACCGGGTCGGCCGCGGCCAGCTCGGCCAGCGCACCCGGGGCGGTCGGGAACGCGCCGGCCAGCACGCGCCCGGCCGCCTCGGCGTCGGCGCCGGCCTCGGCCGTGACCAGCAGCGCCGGGTCGGCGACCGTCCCCGCCGGCCGGGCGGCCGTCCCGACCGTCCGGCCGTCCACCGCCAGCGCGCGCAGCCACAGCCGGCCGTCCCACCGGTCGAGCAGGTCGTCGCCGGAGCGCCGGAACACCTCCAGGCTCCCCGCCAGGTCGACCGGCCCGCCCACGGGCACAACGGCCACGTCCCCGTCCGGCCGCTGCTCGCAGGGCACGCTAGTTGACGCTGAACGGGGTGGCGGTGGGCGCCGGGCCGGCGACCCGGAAATGCTCCAGCAGGGCGAGCTCGCGGCGGAGCAGGGCCGCCTCGGCGGCCAGCCGCTCGGACGCCGACGGGATCGTCAGCAGCCGCTGCTTGTCGTCCAGGTCGACCTGGAGCCCGGCGGCGATCAGGTACGAGGCGGCGACCGGGTCCTCGGGGACGTCGATCGGCTCCACCGGCTCGTTGGCCATCCGCAGCAGGGTGGTCACGTACCTGGCGAACAGCCGGCCGGCCTTGACGGCGCGCTGCTCGGCCCCCTCCCCGGTCGCCTCGGGCAGCTCGCGCACCTCGGCGACGATGTACGGGGCGGCCTGGGCGACACCGTCGATCTCGAACCGGCTCCGCCCCCGGGCGACCACGTCCAGCCGCCCGTCGGCGTGCCGGTCGACCTCGGCCACCTCGGCCACACACCCGACCGGGTGGTAGGTCGCCCCGGCGTCCACGTCCCGACCCTTGACGATCGCCACCACCCCGAACCGCCGGTCCCCGTCCAGGACCCGCTTGAACATCCGCCGGTACCGGTCCTCGAACACGTGCAGCGGGATCGGCAGACCCGGGTACAGCACGGTCTGCAACGGGAACAGCGGCAGCTCCACCGGGGCCACCCTCATCGCTCGGATCGGACGCCCCTATGGTAAGGCGCCATCGGTGGAACGGCATTGGCCCCGGGGGCTGCGGTAGGGTGAATCCCGTTCCCGCCGGTTTGCTGGTGTGCTGTGGAGTGCCTGCCCGTGCTGCCTGTTGTCGACCTTCGTGGCTCTGACCGTGACCCGGCCGGGGTGCTGCCTCGTGCCCCCGCGGACGCGGTCCAGGCGGCTCGGGCCGGGGTGCGGCGGGTGGTCGACGACATCGCGGCCCGCGGTGACGTCGCCGTGGCCGAGGCGGCCCACCGCTTCGACGGTGTCGACGCCCCTCCGTCCGCCTGGCGGGTCACCACCGACGAGCTGGCCGCCGCCGAGGCGGCCCTGGGGCCGGACCTGCGTGCCGCCCTGGTTGACGCCATCGAGCGGGCCCGGGCCTTCCACCAGGCGCAGCGGCCGGCCGACCTGGTCTGGTCGCGGCGGCCCGGGGTCCGCCTGGTCCAGCGGTTCGTGCCGCTGCGCCGGGCCGGGGTGTACGCCCCCGGCGGGCTCGGGGCCTACCCCTCCAGTGTGGTCATGAACGTCGTCCCGGCCCAGGCGGCCGGGGTGTCCGAAGTGGCCCTGGCCACCCCGCCCGGCCCCGGCGGCCGCGGCCACCCCGCCATCCTCGGCGCGGCCGCCCTGCTCGGTGTGGACGAGGTGTGGCTGCTGGGCGGGACCCAGGCGGTCGCCGCCCTGGCCTGTGGCACCGCGACCGTCCCGGCGGTCGACTCGGTGACCGGGCCCGGCAACCTCTATGTCGCCCTGGCCAAGCGGGAGGTGGCCGGGCGGGTCCGGATCGACGGGTTCGCCGGGCCGACCGAGGTGGCCGTGCTCGCCGACGCCACCGCCGACCCGCTGCTGGTCGCCGTCGACCTGGTCGCCCAGGCCGAGCACGACCCGCTGGCCACCTGCCTGCTGGTCACCGACGACGCCGACGTGTGGAAGGCGGTCGAGCCCCTGCTCGCCCAGGAGGTGGCGGCCGCCGCCCACCGCGACCGGGTCGAGGCCGCCTTCGCCGGCCAGTCCGCGGTCGTGCTCTGCGACGACCGGGCGGCCATGCTCCGGGTGGCCGAGGCGTTCGCCCCCGAGCACCTGGAGCTGCTGGTCGCCGACCCGGGCGAGCTGGCCGCCCAGGTCCGCAACGCCGGCGCCGTGTTCATCGGCCCCTGGACCCCGGTCGCCCTCGGCGACTACGCCGCCGGCACCAACCACGTCCTGCCGACCGCCGGCACGGCCCGGTTCGCCTCCGGCCTGTCCACCCTCGACTTCCTGCGGACCATGCAGGTGGCCACCTTCGACCGCGACGCCCTGGCCGCGGCCGCCCCGACGGTGGCCGCCCTGAGCGCCGCCGAGGACCTCCCGGCCCACGGCCGGGCGGTCGCCGCCCGCCTGGCCGGCCCGAGCGAGGAGCGGTCGTGAGCGGCTCGCTGCCCGGGACGGCCGGGCGGGTGCGGATCAGGGACGACCTGGCCGGGCTGACCCCCTACGGGGCGCCCCAGCTGGACGTGCCGGTGCGGCTGAACACCAACGAAACCCCCTATGCCGTGCCCGCCGAGGTTCTCGACGACCTGGCCGAGACGGTCAGGGGCCTGGAGCTGCACCGCTACCCGGACCGGGAGGCGACCGAGCTGCGCGAGGCCCTGGCCCTGCACGCCGGGCACGGGTTCGAGGGCACCTGGGCCGCCAACGGCTCCAACGAGGTCCTCCAGCAGCTGCTGCTGGCCTTCGCCGGCCCCGGCCGCTCGGCGCTGGTCGTCGAGCCGACCTACGCCATGCACGCCCTGCTGGCCAGGGCCACCGGCACCAGTCTGGAGACCAGGGTCCAGCGCCGCGACCAGCTGCTCGACCCGTCGGCCGCCGCCGGCCTGGTCGCCGAGGCGGCCGCCGACCTGACCTTCTGGTGCTCGCCCAACAACCCGACCGGCGAGGCGACCAGCCCCGACGTGCTCGCCGCCGTCTGCGCCGCCGCCCCCGGCCTGGTCGTGGTCGACGAGGCCTACGGCGAGTTCGGCACCTCGCACGCCGCCGCGCTGCTGTCGCGCCACCCCAACCTGGTCGTCACCCGCACCTTCTCCAAGGCGTTCCGCATGGCCGGGCTCCGGCTCGGCTACCTGCTCGCCGACCCGGCGGTGGTCGACGGGATCCGCCTGGTCCGGCTGCCCTACCACCTGTCCGCCCTCACCCAGGCGGTCGGCCTGCGGGCCCTGCACCACAAGGGCGTGCTGATGTCGCACGTGGTCGCCACCGAACGGGAGCGGGAGCGGGTGGCGGCCGCCCTGGGCCGCCTGCCCGGGGTCCGGGTCCTGCCCAGTGACGCCAACTTCCTCTGCTTCGAGACCCCGCGGGACCCGCGCCGGCTGTGGCAGGGCCTGCTCGACCGGGGGGTCCTGGTCCGCGACGTGTCCCGCTACCCGACCCTGGAGCGCCACCTCAGGGTCACCATCGGCACGCCGGCCGAGGACGACGCCTTCCTGACCGCCCTCACCGAGGAGCTGCGCCCATGAGCGCAACCGTTCCAGGAGCCGCGCCGCGGACCGCCCGGGTCGAGCGGCGCACCGCCGAGGTCCAGGTCACCGTCCAGCTCGACCTGGACGGCACCGGCGACGGCGGGTCCGACACCGGGGTGCCGTTCCTGGACCACATGGTCGCCCAGCTGGGCCGGCACGCCCGCTTCGACCTGTGGGTCGAGGCCAAGGGCGACCTGGAGATCGACGCCCACCACACCGTCGAGGACACCGGTATCGTGCTCGGCCAGGCCCTGGCCGAGGCCCTGGGCGACAAGTCGGGCGTGCGCCGCTTCGGCGACGCCGTCGTCCCGCTCGACGAGGCCAGGGCCCGGGCCGCGGTCGACCTGTCGGGCCGCCCCTACCTGGTCTGGGACGTCCAGGTCGACGCCGCCCCGGGCGAGCTCGGCAGCTTCGACCCGCGCCAGGCCCGCCACTTCCTGGAGGCCCTGGTCAGCAACGCCCGCTGCACCGTCCACGTCCAGCTGGAGGCCGGCGACCTGCCCCACCACTGCCTCGAAGCCTGCTTCAAGGCCCTGGCCCGGGCCTTCGGCGACGCCTGCGCCCCCGACCCGCGGGCCGGCACCGGCAGCACCAAGGGGGTGCTGGGATGA
>JASLIH010000267.1 GCA_030152105.1 Actinomycetes bacterium | reverse complement strand
GGGTGGCGCAGCTTGGAGAGGGTCTTGGACTCGATCTGGCGGATGCGCTCGCGGGTCACGCCGAACTCGCGGCCGACCTCCTCCAGGGTGCGGGGGTGGCCGTCGGTGAGGCCGAAGCGGAGCTGGATGACCTTCTTCTCCCGCTCCGACAGGGTGTGCAGGACCGAGTCGAGCTGCTCCTGGAGCAGGATGAAGCTGGCCGCGTCGACCGGGACGACGGCGTCGGAGTCCTCGATGAAGTCGCCGAGGTGGGAGTCCTCCTCCTCGCCGATCGGGGTCTCCAGCGACACCGGCTCCTGGGACACCTTGAGGATCTCGCGGACCTTCTCGGGCGAGAACTCCATCTCGCGGCCGATCTCCTCGGGGGTGGGCTCGCGGCCCAGGTCCTGGAGGAGCTGGCGCTGGATGCGGATCAGCTTGTTGATCGTCTCGACCATGTGCACCGGGATGCGGATGGTGCGGGCCTGGTCGGCGATGGCCCGGGTGATGGCCTGGCGGATCCACCAGGTGGCGTAGGTCGAGAACTTGAAGCCCTTGTTGTAGTCGAACTTCTCCACGGCCCGGATGAGGCCGAGGTTGCCCTCCTGGATCAGGTCGAGGAACAGCATCCCCCGGCCCACGTACCGCTTGGCGATCGACACCACCAGGCGCAGGTTGGCCTCGATCAGCTTCTTCTTGGCCAGCTGGCCGTGGCGCTCGGTGCGCTGGAGCTCCCGCAGCCGGGTCGGGGTGAGCTTGCGGCCGTTGTCGGTGGCCTTGTCGATCTCGGCGGTGGCGGCCTCGCCCTCGTCGATCGCCTTGGCCAGGATGACCTCCTGCTCCGCGGTCAGGAGCGGCACCTTGCCGATCTCCTTGAGGTACATGCGGACGGGGTCGTTGGTGGGGGCCTTGAGGGCCAGCTCCTCGTCGCGGGCCGAGCGGGCCTCGCGGGCGAACTCCTCGGCGTCGAGCTCGTCGACCATCTCGACGACCTCGATGTTCTCGTCCTGCAGGTGCTGCAGGATGTTGTCCATCTGCTCGGCCGAGACGTCGACCGGGGCGAGGGCCTCGATGACCTCCTCGTTGGTGAGGAAGCCACGCTCCTTGCCCTTGGCGACGAGGTCGCGTACCTCGTCGATCTGCGCCTCTTTGGCGATGGCCATCTGCTCAGGTACCTCTCGTTCCGTACGGCGCCAGGTGGGAGCGCCGGCTTCCCACCTAGGCGGTGCGCTCGGGGAGATCCCCGTCGCCTTCAGGCCGCGGCTCCCGCAGGGCTCGCCGTCGCGCCTCGAGGGCGATGAGCTCTTCGAAGACTCGAGTGTACTCGTGCGGCCGCTCCACCGGGTTCATACGCTGCAAGGTCCCCTTGAGCTGATCGATGACGCGGGTGAGGCGGAGCTCCTCCAGCCGCCGGAATACCTCGTCAGCGTACCCCCGGTTTTCCTCGGCCGCGAACGCCTCAACGGCCAGGCCGCGTAGGAAGCGCCGGTCGGTCTCGGTGGCCGCGGCCTCCAGGACGGCCTCCAGCGGCTTGCCGGGGCCGCCGGCCTCGGTCAGGGCGCCGAACGCGGCCAGGGTCCCCGGGGTGCTGAACCAGTCCGGGGCCCAGCGCTCGGCTGCCTCGGCCGTCCAGTCGGGGTGCTGGAGGGCGAACTTGAGGGCCTCGCACTCGACCCGGGCCTGGGGGCTGCGCGACCGCGGCGGCGCCTTGACCTCGACCTGGGGCCGCCCGGCCGGCTGGCCGGCGATCATCGCCAGGTACTCTCGCTCGTCCAGGTGCAGGCGCTGCACCACCGAGCGGGCGTACCCGGTGCGCTGGAGGCTGTCGGGGACGCTGCGCAGCAGGGGGACGAGCTCGCGCGCGGCCAGCACCTTGCCCTCGGGCTGGCTGAGGTCGAAGGAGGCCAGCTTCCAGTCCAGCCACCAGCGGACCAGCGGCTGGGCGGCCTCGACCAGCTCCCGGAAGGCGTCGCCGCCGTAGCGGCCGACGTACTCGGCCGGGTCGAGGCCGGCCGGCATGCTCAGCACGTGGGCCGAGAGCGACGCCTCGGGGGCGGCGACCAGCTCGGCCACGCCCCGGCCGGCGGCCCGCCCGCCGGCGGCGTCGGCGTCGAAGGCGAGCACGATCCGGCCCGTGAAGCGGCCCAGCAGCTTGAAGTGCTCGGCCCGCAGGGCGGTGCCGCAGGTGGCCACGGCCTGGGCGACCCCGGCCTGGTGGCAGGCGATCACGTCGGTGTAGCCCTCGACCACCACCGCGAAGCCGGCCTTCACGATCTCCGACTTGGCCCAGTTGAGGGCGTACAGGGCCCGGCCCTTGTGCCAGATCGGCGTCTCGGCGGTGTTCACGTACTTGGGCCCGCGGCCCTCGTCGACGTCCAGCAGGCGCCCGCCGAAGGCGACCGGGTCGCCGGCAACGTCGAAGATGGGGAACAGCACCCGGGCGTGGAAGGCGTCGCGCAGCCCCCGGGCCCCGGTCCGGGCCAGCCCGGCCTCGGCCAGCTCCTCGGGCCGGAACCCCTTGCCCCGCAGGTGCCCGACCAGCGCCTCCCAGCTCCCCCCGGGCGCCCAGCCGAGCCGGAACCGCTCGGCCACCGCCCGGTCGATCCCCCGCGACGACAGGTAGGCCCGGGCGGCGCGCCCGTCCGGCGAGGAGACCAGCCCCCGGTGGTAGAACTCGACCGCCTCGGCATGGGCCGCGACCAGCCGGCTCTTGCGCCCCATGCTGCCCCGCTCCCCCGCCGACCGCCCCTCGTACCGCACCTCGATCCCGGCCCGGTGAGCCAGACGCTCCACCGCCTCGGTAAACGACAGGGTCTCCTGCTTCATCAGGAAGTCGATCGCGTCCCCGCCCTGACCGCAGCCGAAACAGTGGAAAAGCGCTCGCGAGGAGTCGACCGTGAACGAAGGGGTCTTCTCCTGGTGGAAGGGGCAGAGCCCCTTCATGCGGGTGCCGCCGCCGGGGCGGAGGGCCACGTACTCGCCGACCAGGGCGACGACGTCGGTCGCCTCGCGGATCTCGGCGATCGACTCGTCACGGATGCGGCCGGCCACGGCGGACTCCACCTCGACGCGTTACGAGTGCACCTAACTGCCCAAGGGGAAGGACCCGTCGGGTCACCCGGGCATTGTACGCACGACCCCCGACGGCGGCTCAGCGGTCGCGGTCGCGGAGGCGGCTCTGGTCCGGGGCCTGGGGGCCGAAGAGGTTGAAGGCCTGCCAGCCGAGGAACAGCGCGAAACCGAGGATGGGCCAGATCGGCCAGAAGTAGTCGCGGCCGCTCATCGCCCAGACGACCAGCAGCACCACGCTCAGCAGGCCGTTCCACAGTAGCGACCGGAGCAGGGCCGCCCGGGCCGCGGCCTGCCTGGCCGTCGCCGCCGGGGGCCGGGCCGGCGGGGGCCGTCGGCGTGGTGCTGGCGCAGCGTCTCCACGAGCTGCTCGCGGTCGGCGTCGGAGGCGCGCAGGGACGCCCGCCGCTGGTCTCCCGGTTCCCGTTCCATGGCCAGCTCCTCGCCACAGGGGGTTGCCTGACCAAGGCTACCCCCCGGGATACCGGTCACCGAACTAGACCGCTTCCGGCGCGAACGCGGCCTTCCAGGCGGCCAGGGCGTAGCGGTCGGTCATGCCGGCGATGGCGTCGACGGCCTGCTGGGCGACCGGGTCGGTGGCCAGGCTGGCCCCCATGGGCATGGTGTCGGGGTGCTCGAGGTAGTGGCCGTAGAGGTCGGTGAGCAGGCGGGTGGCCCGTTCGGTCTGGCGCTCGGCCTCGGGGCGCAGGTAGACATGCTCGAACATGAACGACCGCATGACCGACATGGCCTCGGCGCAGTCCTCGCCCTGGACCACCCGGGGGGCGCCCCGGGAGTGGCGGATCACGTCCTCGACCAGGACCCCGATCATGTCGGCGGGCTGCTCGCCCAGGACC
>JASLIH010000201.1 GCA_030152105.1 Actinomycetes bacterium | reverse complement strand
CCCTCACATGTACAGGCCGCCGTTGATGTCGATGATCTCGCCGGTGATGTAGCCCGAGTCGGGATCGGCCAGGAACTCGACCACCCGGGCAATCTCGTCCGGCTCGCCGAGGCGGCCCACCGGAATGGTCGCGATCACCCGGCTGAGGATGTCCTCGGGGATGGCCGCCACCATCTCGGTGGCGATGAACCCGGGCGCCACCGAGTTGACCGTGATCCCCTTACGGGCCGTCTCCAGGGCCAGGCTGTTGGTCAGCCCGAACAACCCCGACTTGGCCGCCGCGTAGTTGGCCTGGCCGATGTTGCCCTTCTCCCCGATCACCGAGCTGATGTTGATGATCCGGCCGTAGCCGCGGTCCAGCATGTGCTGAAGCACCGCCCGAGCCAGGTAGAAGGCACCGGACAGGTTGACGTGGATGACCCGGTCCCAGTCCTCCACCGACATCTTGCGAACGGTCCGGTCGATGGTGATGCCGGCGTTGTTCACCAGGATGTCGAGCTGCCCGTGCTGCTCCAGCACCTCGGAGATGACCCGCTCACAGTCGGCGGCCACGCCGATGTTGCCCTGGTGGATGGTCGACCCCTCATGCGCGGCGGCGAACTGCTTGGCCGTGTCCGCGCCGTGAGAGTAGCCGACCGCCACCTTGACCCCGCGCTCGGCGAGCCGGGTGCTGATCGCCAACCCGATCCCGCGGGCGCCTCCGGTGACGAGCGCGACCTGTCCGTCCATGGTGGCCATCAGGGGGCCCTCCCTCCTGTCGGAGTCCTACCGGGTGACGAGAACGATCTCGAACGAGTACAAGCTTGCCCGGTAGATGTGGTCCGCAAGCTCAACCGGCTGACCATTTTCGTTGTAGGTGGTGCGCTCCATGGTCAGCAGGGGCTCGCCCTTGTGCGCCTGGAGCAGCCGGGCCTCGGCGGTGCTGGCCCCTCTGGCCCCGATTGTCTGGGAGGCCAGGTGCAGGGTGACCCCGGCGTTTCGCATCAGCTGGTACAGGCCGGTCCGCTCCAGCCGCTCGGCGTCCAGCTCGACCATCCCGAGCGGGAGCCAGTTGCGCATGATGGCCAGCGGCTGGCCGTCGGCGTAGCGCAGCCGTTCGAGGGCCAGCACGTCGTCCCCGTCCTCCAGGCCGAGGGCGTGGGCGACGGCGTCGGTCGCCGAAACCTTGTCGATCGACAGCACCGTGGTCCGAGGGTTCTTGCGGCTGGCCGTCAGGTCGTCGTAGAGGCTGGACAGCTCGACCGGCCGCCGCACCTTGGGGTGGACCACCTGGGTGCCGACGGCCCGCCGGCGGACCAGGTAGCCGCGGTCGACCAGGTACTCGATGGCCCGGCGCAGCGTGGGCCGCGACACCCCGAGCTGGGTGGCCAGGGCCAGCTCGCCGTCCAGGCGGGCCCCCGACGCTAGCTCGCCCGTCTCGATGGCATGCTCGAGCTGCTGGGCCACCTGGTAGTACATGGGCACAGGGCTGTATCGATCGATGGTGATCGACGTCGGCGAGAACGTCATGCGCCCAGCCCCCGTGTAGTGCGTCCCCCCGCTAACGAACATTGTAAGAAAGTCAGGACAAGGGGTTGACTCTACTAGCTATTGAGTAGTAGTTACCCTATTGTAACAATTGCTGTCTAGTCCTCTTGGCGAACCCGGTCCCTCAGCTGCTGGCGGGAGGCACGCCATGGCCGCGACCTTGGACGTCCTCACCATGGGTCGGATCGGGGTCGACGTCTACCCGCTCCAGGTCGGGGTCTCCCTGCGCCAGGTCGAGACCTTCGGCAAGTACCTCGGGGGCAGCCCCACCAACGTGGCCGTGGCCGCCGCCCGCTACGGCCGGCGCAGCGCGGTCATCACCCGCACCGGCCAGGACCCGTTCGGCGAGTACCTGCACGACGCCCTGCGCGGCTTCGGGGTCGACGACCGCTATGTGACCGCCGTGCCCGGCCTGCCGACCCCGGTGACCTTCTGCGAGATCTTCCCGCCGGACAACTTCCCGCTCTACTTCTACCGCTTCCCCAAGGCCCCCGACCTCGAGATCCGCCCGGAGGAGCTCGACCTGGAGGCCATCCGGGCGGCCCGGGTGTTCTGGGTGACGGTGACCGGGCTCTCCCAGGAGCCCAGCCGCAGCGCCACCCTGCGCGCGCTCGAGGCCCGGGCCAAGTCGGGCATCACCATCCTCGACCTGGACTACCGGCCGATGTTCTGGTCCTCCAGGGAGGAGGCCCGGCCGCTGGTGCAGCAGGCCCTCGAGCACGTCACCGTCGCCGTCGGCAACCTCGACGAGTGCGACACCGCCGTGGGCGAGCGCGAACCGCGGGCGGCCGCCCAGGCCCTGGCCGACCGCGGGATCGAGGTGGTGGTGGTCAAGCAGGGCCCCAAGGGCGTGCTGGCCAGAGACGGCCGGACCGAGGTCGAGGTCCCGCCGGTGCCGGTCGAGGTGGTCAACGGCCTGGGCGCCGGCGACGCCTTCGGCGGGGCGCTGTGCCACGGGCTGCTGGCCGGCTGGGAGCTGGAGCGGCTGATGCGGTTCGCCAACGCCGCCGGGGCGCTGGTCGCCTCCCGGCTGGCCTGCGCCGACGCCATGCCCGAGGCCGGCGAGGTCGAGGCCCTGCTCGAGGAGGCGGTCAATGCTGGATGAGCGGTACCGGACCGTGGTCGAGGCGAGGACCCGGCGGCCGGAGGCGATCGCCGAGGCGGCGGCCGGCCGGGCCCGTCCGCGGTCGCTGTTCAACGAGCACGGCCGGCTGATGATGATCGCGGCCGACCACCCGGCCCGGGGGGCGCTGCGGGCCGGCGACCGGGCCCTGGCCATGGCCGACCGCGTGGAGCTGCTCGACCGCCTCTGCCTGGCCCTGTCCCGCCCCGGCGTCAACGGCGTCCTCGGCACCCCCGACGTCCTCGAGGACCTGCTGCTGCTGGGGGCGCTGGACGACAAGGTGGTGGTCGGGTCGATGAACCGCGGCGGCCTGGCCGGGACCGTGTTCGAGATCGACGACCGCTTCACCGCCTATGACGCCGCCAGCCTGGCCAGGGACGGGTTCGAGGGCGGCAAGATGCTGCTGCGGATCGACCCCGACGACCCCAGCACGGTGGCCACCGTCGAGGCCTGCGGGCGGGCGGTGAGCGAGCTCGCCTCCAGGAGGCTGCTGGCCATGGTCGAGCCGTTCATCTCCCACCGGGTCGACGGGCGGGTCCGCATCGACCTCGGCGCCGAGGCCAGCATCCGGGCCATGACGGTGGCCGCCGGCATCGGCAACACCTCCGCCTACACCTGGCTCAAGGTCCCGGTGGTGGAGGACATGGAGCGCGTCATGGCCGCCACCACCCTGCCCGCGCTGCTGCTGGGCGGCGAGGTCAGCGGCGCCCAGGACGCCGCCTTCGAGAGCTGGCGCAAGGCGCTCAAGCTGCCCACCGTCCAGGGCCTGGTCATCGGCCGGTCGCTGCTGTACCCGCCCGACGACGACGTCGCCGCGGCGGTCGACACCGCGGTCGGGCTGCTCCAGGAGGGCCAGTGAGCAAGTACCACCTGCCCGCCGGGACCACCGCCGACGGCGCCTGGTCGCTCCAGGTCACCCCCGAGCAGGCGGGCTGGGCCTTCAGCGGCCTGCGGGTGCTGGAGCTGGGCCCCGGCGAGGCCCACACGTTCGCCAGCGGCGGTGAGGAGCTGCTGGTCCTCCCGCTGGAAGGCGGCGGGGTGGTCGAGTGCGAGTCGCGCCGGTTCGACCTGGCCGGCCGCGACGGCGTGTTCGGCGGCGTCAGCGACTTCGCCTACGTCCCCAAGGACGCCGAGGTGCGCGTGGCCAGCAGCGGCGGCGGCCGCTTCATCCTGCCCTCGTCGCTGGCCACCTCCCGGCTCGACCCGGCCTACGGGCCGGCGAGGGACGTCCCGGTGGAACTGCGCGGGGCCGGCCAGGCCAGCCGCCAGGTCAACAACGTCTGCACCCCGGCCACGTTCCCGGCCGACAAGATGATCGTGGTCGAGGTCCTGACCCCCGGCGGCAACTGGTCCTCCTACCCGCCCCACAAGCACGACGAGCAGCGGGCCGACGAGGTGGAGCTGGAGGAGGTCTACTACTTCGAGGTCGACGGCGACGACGGCCTCGGCTACCAGCGGGTCTACAGCTCGGGGCCGGACCGCCAGATCGACGTGCTCGCCGAGGTCCGCTCGGGCGACGTGGTGCTGGTCCCCTACGGCTACCACGGGCCGTCGATGGCCGCCCCCGGCTACGACCTCTACTACCTCAACGTGATGGCCGGCCCCGCCGAGGAGCGGGCCTGGCGCTTCTGCGACGACCCGGCCCACACCTGGGTCCGCGGGACCTGGGACGGCCAGGAGCTCGACCCCCGCCTGCCCATGTCCGGACCGGGACAGGAGCGGGCGGGCGCACCCGCGGCCGGACCTGAGGGAGAGGGGCGCCAATCCTGATGAGCGGCACGCGACGGCTGACCATGGCCCAGGCTCTTGTGGAGTTCCTGGCCAACCAGCACACCGAGCGGGACGGGCAGACCCAGCGCCTGTTCGCCGGCTGCTTTGGCATCTTCGGGCACGGCAACGTCGCCGGCATCGGGCAGGCTCTGCGCCAGTACGCCGACCGGCTCCCCTACCACATGGCCCGCAACGAGCAGAGCATGGTCCACATCGCCTCCGGCTACGCCAAGCAGCGCAACCGCCTGGCCACCTTCGCCTGCACCTCGTCGATCGGGCCGGGCGCGACCAACATGGTCACCGGGGCGGCCACGGCCACCGTCAATCGCCTCCCCGTGCTGCTGCTCCCGGGCGACCTGTTCGCCTCCCGGGTGGCCCCGCCCGTGCTCCAGCAGCAGGAGTCGGCCGGCGGGCCCGACGTCAGCGCCAACGACGCCTTCCGGCCGGTGTCGCGCTTCTGGGACCGGATCAACCGTCCCGACCAGCTCCCAGGGTCGCTGCTGGAGGCCATGCGGGTCCTGACCGACCCGGCCGACACGGGCGCGGTCACCCTGGCCCTGCCCCAGGACGTCCAGACCGAGGCCTTCGACTACCCCGAGGAGCTGTTCGCCCGCCGGGTCTGGCACGTGGCCCGGCCCGTCCCCGAGCCGGCCATGCTGGCCCGGGCGGTCGAGGTGCTGCGGGGCGCCCGCCGGCCGCTGCTGGTGGCCGGCGGCGGGGTCATCTACTCCGAAGCCACCGGCGCCCTGGCCGCCCTGGTCGACGCGACCGGCATCCCGGTGGCCGAGACCTACGCCGGCAAGGGCTCGATGCCCTACGACCACCCGTCGGCCCTGGGGGCGATCGGGGTCACCGGGACCGACGGGGCCAACGCCATGGCCCGCGAGGCCGACGTGGTGGTCGGGGTCGGGACCCGCTGGGCCGACTTCGCCACCGCCTCCCACAGCATCTTCGCCGACCCCGGGGTCCGCTTCGTCAACGTCAACGTCGCCCCGGTGGACGCGTTCAAGCACGCCGCCACCCCGGTGGTGGCCGACGCCAGGGAGGCCCTGGAGGCCCTGACCGGGGCCCTGACCGGGTGGGCGGCCGACGAGGACTGGCGGCAGGCGGCGGCCCGGCACAACCGCGACTGGGACGCCACGGTCGAGCGCGTCTACCGGGCCGGGCACGGCCCCCTGCCCAGCCAGGGCGAGGTCATCGGGGCCGTCAACGACGCCGCCGAACCCCGCGACGTGGTCGTCTGTGCCGCCGGCAGCATGCCCGCCGACCTCCACAAGCTGTGGCGGAGCCGCGACCCCAAGCAGTTCCACCTGGAGTACGGCAACTCCTGCATGGGCTACGAGATCCCCGGCGCCATCGGCATCCGCATGGCCGACCCCAGCCGCGAGGTGTTCGCCATGGTCGGCGACGCCGGCTACCTGATGAACCCGGGCGAGCTGGTCACGGCCGTGGCCGAGGGCATCAAGATCATCGTGGTCATCGTCCAGAACCACGGCTACGCCTCGATCGGGTCGCTGTCGGAGGCGTCGGGCAACGGGCGCTTCGGCACCAGGTTCCGCTCGCGCCGAGCCGACGGCGGCGACGGCGGGCTGCTCCCGGTGGACCTGGCCGCCAACGCGGCCAGCCTCGGGGCCCAGGTTCTGACCCCCCGCACGGTCGGGGAGCTGGCCGGCGCCCTGAAGGGGGCCCGCGAGGCCGACGGGCCGGTGGTGGTCCACGTCGAGACCGACCCGCTCGAGTACGTGACCGTCGGCGGCGCCTGGTGGGACGTTGCCGTGGCCGAGGTCTCCACCTCCGAGGACGTGCGTCGGGCACGGGCCGACTACGAGCGAAGCAAGCAGGACCAGCGTCACTACCTGTAGCGCCCAACCTGGCGGGAGGAATGGCAATGCGGACCATCAACCACTGGATCAACGGCCAGGTCGCCGCCACCACGGCCGAGCGCAACGGGGCGGTCTACGACCCGGCCACCGGGCGGCAGACCGCCCAGGTGGCGTATGCCACCGGCGACGACGTCGACGCCGCCGTCCGGGCCGCCCAGGCGGCCTTCCCGGCCTGGCGCGACACCTCGGTCGTCAAGCGGGCCCGGGTGATGTTCAAGTTCCTGGACCTGCTCCAGCGCAACCGAGACGACCTGGCCCGCATCATCGCCTCTGAGCACGGCAAGGTCGTGCCCGACGCCGCCGGCGAGATCCAGCGCGGCATGGAGGTCGTGGAGGTCGCCACCGGCATCCCCCACCTGCTCAAGGGCGACTTCTCCGAGAATGTCTCCACCGAGGTGGACCTCTACTCGATCCGCCAGCCGATCGGGGTCGCGGCCGGGATCACGCCGTTCAACTTCCCGATCATGGTCCCCATGTGGATGCACCCGATCGCGATCGCCTGCGGCAACGCCTTCATCCTGAAGCCGTCCGAGCGGGACCCGTCGGCCTCGCTGCTGGTCGCCGAGCTGTACGCCGAGGCCGGCCTGCCCGACGGCATCTTCAACGTGGTCCACGGCGACAAGGTCGCGGTCGACGCCATCCTCGACCACCCGGGCATCGCGTCGGTCTCGTTCGTCGGCTCGACCCCGATCGCCCGCTACATCTACGAGCGCGGCACCTCCTCCGGCAAGCGCGTCCAGGCCCTGGGCGGGGCCAAGAACCACGCCATCGTCATGCCCGACGCCGACATGGACTCGGCGGCGGACGCGCTCGTGTCGGCCGCCTACGGCTCCACCGGCCAGCGCTGCATGGCCATCTCCACCGCCGTGGCCGTCGGGAGGGCCGGCGACGCCCTGATCGACAAGGTCCTGGAGCGGGCCGGGCGGCTGCGCACCGGTCCCGGCCTCGACCCCTCCTCCGACATGGGCCCGCTGGTCACCGGGGCCGCCCGCGACAAGGTGTCCGGCCTGATCGAGACCGGCGTCAACGAGGGCGCCAAGCTGGTCCTGGACGGGCGCGGCGTGCGGGTCGAGGACCACGACGACGGCTTCTTCGTCGGGCCCACCCTGTTCGACGAGGTCCGACCCCACATGGAGATCTACAAGCAGGAGATCTTCGGGCCGGTCCTCATCGTGCTCCGGGTCGCCGACATCGACGAGGCGATCGGGATGATCAACGACAACCCCTACGGCAACGGCACGGCCATCTTCACCGCCAACGGGGCCGCCGCCCGCAAGTTCCAGAACGAGGTCCAGGTCGGCATGATCGGGGTCAACATCCCGATCCCGGTGCCGATGGCCTTCTACTCCTTCGGCGGCTGGAAGGACTCCCTGTTCGGCGACCTGCACGTCCACGGGCCGGAAGGCGTCGCCTTCTACACCCGCGGCAAGGTCGTCACCACCCGCTGGCCTGTCCCCCGCGACTCCGCCGTGGAGCTCGGGTTCCCGACGTCACGCTGACTGGAGGTGGGATGCACGACGACATCAGGAGCGACTCGCGGGCGCCACCGGCTCCCGGTCCCTCTCGCAGGCAGGACCAAGCAGAAAGGTGGATCGGAATGATCCAGCTTCGTAGACACCCCCTCCGCGTGGCCGTGCTGGCCGTGCTGCTGCTGGCGGCCGCCGCCTGCAGCGACACCGGCGGCAAGCAGGAGGAGGCGCCCGCCGCCGGCGCCAACGCCGGGCAGGCCAACACGCCGGAGATGACCGTCCAGATGGTCACCCACGGCGCCCCTGGTGACACCTTCTGGGACATCATCCGCAAGGGCGCCGAGGCCGCCGCGGCCAAGGACAACGTCAAGTTCCAGTACTCCTCCGACCCGGACTCCGGGAAGCAGGCCCAGCTCATCCAGAACGCGATCGACTCCAAGGTCGACGCCATCGCGGTCACCCTCCCCGACCCGCCGGCGATTGCGCCGGCAGTGAAGAAGGCCGTCGACGCCGGTATCCCGGTCGTGGCCTTCAACGCCGGCATCGGCGACTACGCGGATTCGGGCGCCATGTCGTACTTCGGCTCCGACGAGAGTCTGGCCGGCGAGGCGGCGGGCAAGCGGGCCTCCGAGGGGGGCTACAAGAACCTGTTGTGCGTCATCCAGTTCCAGGGGCAGGTCCAGCTCGAGGCTCGCTGCGACGGGGTGAAGAAGACCTTCACCGGCAATTGGCAGAAGATCTACGTGAACGGTGCGGACAGGCCGTCGGAGCAGTCGACGATCGCCGCCAAGCTGAAGCAGGACCCGAGTATCGACTTCGTGGTCACGCTCGGCGCGCCCGACGCACTGGCGGCCATGAACGCCGTCAAGGACTCGGGCAGCTCGGCCAAAGTCGGCACCTTCGACTTCAACCCCCAGATCCCCCCCAAGATCACCTCTGGTGAGCTCCAGTTCGCGATCGACCAGCAGCCGTACCTGCAGGGCTACCTCTCGGTCGATTCGCTGTGGCTGTACAAGAACAACGGGAACATCCTCGGCGGCGGGCAGCCGACGCTGACCGGGCCGTTCATCGTCGACAAGTCCAACATCGACGTCGTCGGCAAGTTCGCGGAGGGCGGCACCCGGTAGCCACAAGCATGGGGGGTCGCCCGCCGTGGCGACCCCCCACGAGCACCCGAGACTCGGAGGTTCGTATGAGTCAGACAGTGGACATCGGTACCCCGCCGGCCCCCACCCGGGACGAGCGAGTCGCGAGAAAGTCACCGCTTGCCCGGCTGATGACTCGCCCCGAAATCGGGGCGCTGGCCGGCGCGATCGTCATCTACCTCATCTTCTTCATCGTCGCGCCCCCCTTCCGTGACGTCAACTCGCTGGCCAGCGTGCTCTACGTCAGCTCCACCTACGGCATCCCGGCGGTCGCGGTGGCGCTGCTCATGATCGGCGGGGAGTTCGACCTGTCGGCCGGCGTCGCCGTGACCAGCTCGGCGCTGGTCGCATCGATGATCAGTTACCAGTTCAGCGCCAACATGTTCGTGGGCGTCCTGGTCGCCCTGGTCGTCGCCCTGGCGATCGGCTTCATCAACGGCTACCTGGTGGTGAAGACGGGCATCCCCAGCTTCCTGGTCACCCTGGGCACGTTCTTCATGCTGCGGGGGCTCAACCTGGCCGTGACCAAGATCGTCACCGGCAACGTCGGCACCAACGACGTGTCGAACATCGCCGGGTTCGAGACGGCCAAGAAGATCTTCGCCTCGGAGTTCAGCATCGGCGGCGTCAACATCCGGATCACGCTGCTCTGGTGGCTCCTGTTTGTCATCATCGCCACCTGGGTCCTGGTCCGCACCCACGTCGGCAACTGGATCTTCGCCGTCGGTGGTTCCGCACCCAGTTCCCGGGCCGTCGGCGTCCCGGTGAACAAGGTGAAGATCGGCCTGTTCATGACGGTGGGATTCATGGCCTGGTTCACCGGCATGCACATCCTGTTCGCCTTCAACACTGTGCAGTCCGGTCTCGGCCTGGGCAACGAGTTCATCTACATCGTCGCCGCGGTGGTCGGCGGGTGCCTGCTCACCGGCGGCTACGGCTCGGTGATCGGGGCCGCGATCGGGGCGTTCATCTTCGGCATGGCCAACCAGGGCATCGTCTACGCCGGCTGGAACCCCGACTGGTTCTACTTCTTCCTCGGCGCGCTGCTGCTCGGGGCCATCCTGCTGAACAACTTCATCCGTCTTCGCGCGGAGGCGTCCAGATGACCACAACAGCCGACACCAAGACCGCGGCGCCGCTGGTCCGGCTCACCGACGCCGGCAAGAACTACGGCAACATCATCGCCCTCCAGGGCGTCACCCTGGAGGTCGGCGGGTCGGAGGTGACCTGCGTCCTCGGGGACAACGGTGCCGGCAAGTCGACCCTGATCAAGATCATCGCCGGGCTGCACCAGCACACTCACGGCACCTACGAGGTCGAGGGCGAGGACGTGCGCTTCGGCTCGCCCCGCGAGGCCCTCGACCGCGGCATCGCCACCGTCTACCAGGACCTGGCGGTGGTGCCGCTGATGCCGGTGTGGCGCAACTTCTTCCTCGGCAACGAGGTCCGCAAGGGCCTGGCCATGGACATCGCCGGCATGCGCACGACGGCCAAGCAGGAGCTGCTCGACATGGGCATCGACCTGCGCGACGTCGACCAGCCGATCGGCAC
>JASLIH010000189.1 GCA_030152105.1 Actinomycetes bacterium | reverse complement strand
GCCGGCGGCCAGGACGTCCGCATCGGCGGGGGGCCCACCATGATCCGCGACTTCCTTGCCGCCGGGCTCATCGACCACCTGCACATCGTGGTGGTCCCGATCCTGCTCGGCCGAGGTGTCCGCCTCTGGGACGGACTGGAGGGCCTCGAGAAGGACTACCAGGTCGAGGCCACCTCCTCGCCCGGCGGAGTCACGCACGTGACGTTCACCCGTACCGGTCTCTGAGCCGCTGCCCACAACCGATGAGATCGGTGCGGTGGTCCGGTCGAACCGAACGACGACAACCAACGAGAAAGGAACGGCGATCATGAAGCTCACCACCACCACGATGGTCACCGTCGACGGCGTGATGCAGGGACTCGGCGGGGCGGACGAGGACCGAAGCGGCGGATTCGAGCGCGGCGGATGGGTCGCGCCGCTGTTCGACAACGAGGCCGGGACGTTTCTGAACCAGGTCTACGAGCGCGCCGACGCGTTCCTGTTCGGCCGGCGGACCTACGAGATCTTTGCCGGCTCCTGGGGAGCAATGGCGGATCCGGGCGGCAACCCCATCTGGACGGCGTTGAACACCAAGCCCAAGTACGTGGCATCGACCACACTCACCGATCCGAAGTGGTCGGACACCACCGTCCTCTCCGACGACCTCGCGACCGCCATCGCGGACCTGAAGGCCAAGCCGGGAGGGGAGCTGCAGGTGCACGGCAGCGGCGCCCTGATCCGCTGGCTGTTCGACAACCAGCTTGTCGACGAGATCACCCTGCTCGTCTGCCCCGTGGTCGTCGGCCAGGGCACGCGGCTGTTCCCCGACACCGGCCCGGACGCAGCGCTCGAACTGGTGGAATCGCGGTCCACCCCGAAGGGGGTAACCATCCAGGTCTACCGACCCACCGGCCGCCCGCAGTACGAAACGGCCACGCCCGACGTGAACACGTGACCTAGGTGCCGAAGGTGACCGTCCCGGTGGGCAGCCGTGGCCGGTCGTCGGGTCGTCCCATGGTTCGGCTACGGTAGCTCCTCGAGCAACCCGTCCTCAGTCTGGAGTTGGCAATGCCACGCTCACCCTCGCCCACCGTCGAGCTCCCGCGGTTGCGGGCCGCCGTCGACGGCCGCGTCATCACCCCCGACGACCCCGGCTACGACCAGGCCCGGACGATCTTCTACGGCGGATTCGAGCGCCGCCCGGCGGCCATCGTCCGCCCGGCCGACGCCGCCCAGGTCGCCCAGGTGGTCAACCTGGCCCGCGACGGCGAGCTCGAGCTGGCCGTGCGGGACGGCGGCCA
This sequence comes from Actinomycetes bacterium, assembly GCA_030152105.1. The sequence continues at coordinate 1,497 of JASLIH010000189.1, read as the reverse complement.
CAGCACCGCCGGCCACAGCCTCACCGAGGGCGGGATCGTGCTCGACCTCTCGGAGCTGTCCGCCATCGAGGTCGACCCCGAGGCCCGCACCGCCTGGGCCCAGGCCGGCCTCACCACCGGGGCCTACACCGCCGCGGTCCAGGCGCACGGGCTGGTCACCGGGTTCGGCGACACCGCCTCGGTCGGCGTCAGCGGCCTGACCCTGGGCGGCGGGGTCGGCTACCTGGTCCGCAAGCACGGGCTGACCATCGACAACCTGCTCGCCGCCGAGCTCGTCACCGCCGACGGCCAGATCCTCGAGATCGACGACGAGCGCCACCCCGACCTGTTCTGGGCCATCCGCGGCGGCGGCGGCAACTTCGGGGTCGCCACCCGGCTGAAGTTCCGGCTCCACCCCCTGGACGGGATCGTCGGCGGGATGCTCCTGCTTCCGGCGACCGCCCAGGTCATCGCCGACTTCATGGCCGCCGCCGAGACCGCGCCCGAGGAGCTGTCGGGCATCGCCAACATCATGGTCGCCCCGCCGATGCCGTTCCTGCCTCCTGAGGCCCACGGCAAGCTGGTCGTCATGGCCATGCTCTGCTACGCCGGCGACGCCGAGGCCGGACAGCGGGCCCTGGCCCCATTCCGGGACCTGGCCGAGCCGCTCGCCGACATGCTCCAGCCCGCGCCCTATACGGTGATGTTCCCACCCGAGGAGGGGGAGGAGGAGTTCCACCCGACCGCGGTCGCCCACACCATGTTCATGGACACCGTGGACCGCCAGATGGCCGACACCATCATGGAGCAGCTGCAGGCCTCGGACGCGCCCGTTCGGGCGGTCCAGCTGCGGGCCCTCGGCGGGGCCATGGCACGGGTGCCGGTCGAGGCCACCGCCTTCGCCCACCGCCACAGCCGGATCATGGCCAACGTGGCCGCGTTCTATGAGGGCCCCGCCGACCGCGACCGGCGCCAGGCCTGGGTCGACGGCGCGGCCGCCGCCCTCCAGCAGGGCGACGAGGGCGCCTACGTCAACTTCCTCGGCGACGAGGGGCCCGAGCGGGTCCGCCGGGCCTACCCGGGCTCGACCTGGGACCGCCTGGTCGAGGTCAAGCGCCGCTACGACCCCGACAACCTGTTCCGGCGCAACCACAACATCCCGCCGGCCTAGCATCCAGGGCACCGCCAGGAGTCCCGACCGGCCGGGCGCCGTCGCCGTCGTCACCGGCGCCAAGGGCGGCCTCAGCCTGGGGCCTGGTAGCCGAGAGGCTCGCCAGCCTTGGGTGTGCTCAGGAGGATGCCGCGCGCTCCCGGATCGCCCGCTCGACCGCGCTCGGCAGCGTGGTCTCGAAATCGATCAGCTTGGCCCACTCCGGCGTGACCGCGATGCGCGCCATCTGCTTGTAGAGCGAGCGGACCTCGGCCTCGAAGGCCTCCCACTGGTCCTCCGGGGTCCCCTTCCGGGAAGCGGTCAGGTACTCGGGCACGACCCCGTCGACGATCTCCACAGCGGCGGTC
>JASLIH010000179.1 GCA_030152105.1 Actinomycetes bacterium | reverse complement strand
GCCGGTCTCGGCGTAGTAGTTCTTGCGGATCCCGACCGGGGCGAAGCCGAACTGGTGGTACAGGCCCTGGGCGGCGTGGTTGGCCACCCGGACCTCGAGCGTGCAGGCGGTCGCGCCCCGGCGCCTGGCCTCGGTGACCAGGGCGAACAGCAGGCGGGAGGCGACCTTGCGCCGGTGCGCGTTGGGGTCGACGGCGATGTTGGTCACGTGCGCCTCGTCCCCGAACACCATCAGCCCGGCGTAGCCGACGACCTGGCGGCGTGCCTTGGCCACGATGTAGAAGCGGGTCGAGCGCTGCACGATCTCGGACAGGAACAGGGTCATCGTCCAGGGCCGCGGGTAGACCCGGCGCTCGATGTCCAGCACCTGGGGGATGTGCCGCCGGCGCATCGGCACCAGCTCGATCCCGAGCGGGTGGCGCGGGTCGTCCACCTGGCGCCTCGGCGGGTGGATGGTCGCCATCATCCGCCCCCCACGGTTCCCTCGGCCCGGGGGCCGACGCTTGAGGCTCCCGAACCCCCAGCGGTCAGGCGATGCTCGACGTTCGGGTCGATGTCGGGCCGGCGCAGGTACAGCGGGGTCACCTCGAGCGGGCTGGTGAACTCCTCGCGCAGCATCTTCGGCAGGGCCAGCTCGACCAGGGCTGCCGCCGACGGCGAGGCCTGGGTCAGGCCGCCGAGCTCGGACTGCTCCCCCAGGTGCTCGAACGCCTCCCGGTAGAGCAGGGCCCCGTCGCCGCAGAGCAGGATCTCGTCGCCTCTGGCCTCGATCCCGGCGGCCAGCTGGTCGGGCCGCAGCACCTGGTAGTCGGTGACCCGGACCACCCCGCCGGGGGCGTGGCGGTACAGGGCGCAGAACACCTCCCCCCGGCGGGCGTCGATCACCGGGCAGATGGCCCGGCGAGCGTGGCGGTGGGCGAAGGCGATCAGGTCGAGGCTGGGCACGGCCACCATTGGCAGCCCCCACGCCTGGGCCAGCGCCTTGGCCGTCGAGACACCGACCCGCAGGCCGGTGAACAGCCCCGGGCCGGTGCCGACGGCCACCCCGGCCAGGGAGGAGGGGTCGACCTCGGCCTGCTCCAGGACCCAGCGCACGGCCGGGGTGAGCACCTCGGCGTGGCGGCGCTCGTGGCGGACGGACGCCTGGGCCAGGGTGCCGGCCTCCGACCCGACGGCCACGCCGGTGACCGGGGTGGCGGTGTCCATGGCGAGGACGAGCAAGGAAGACCTTTCAAGCGATGCTGGCGGAAAACGTATTGTGGCACCTCAACCTGCGATCGCGCCGTCCCGAGAACAACCTTGATGGCTCGCGTGCTGATCGTCCAGGGACACGCCGAGGGCCACGAGGTCCTCGAGGCGGGGTCGGCCGACAACGGCGTGCGCCTGGCCCACGAGCAGGGCCCCGAGGTCATCCTCCTCGACCCGATGCTGCCCGACCGCTCTGGCTACGAGCTGTACGCCAGCCTCCAGCGCGACCCGGCCACCCGGCCTTCGCCGGCCTGCTGCACGAGTCCTGCCGCACCGGCGACACCGTGGCCCGCCTCGAGGCCGAGGCCTTCCTCCTGCTGCTGCCCGGGACCAAGCTCGACGCCGCCTGGTACGTCGCCGAGCGGGTCCGCCGCCGCACCGCCGCCATCGGCGCCGCCCTCGGCCCCGACGGCCCCATCCTCACCGCCTCCTTCGGCGTCGCCGAGCACCGCACCCCCGACGCCTGGCGCGACCTCCTCGACCGCGGCGAAGCCGCCCTCGCCCGAGCCAAACGAGCCGGCCGCAACCGCTGCGAGGTCGCGTAGCGTCGACTCCATGCGGTTCGTGGGGATCGACCTGGCGTGGGGTGGGCGGCGGCCTTCGGGGCTGGCCGTGCTCGACCCGGACGGGACAGTCGTCGCCGAGGGATGGGCGACCTCCGACGAGGAGCTGGCGGGGCTCCTCGAGCGGCACGACCCGGGTGGGGCGGTGGTGGCGCTGGACGCGCCGCTGGTGGTGACCAACCCGGCGGGGACCAGGCGGGGGTGTGAGGGGGCGCTGCAGCGGCGGTACGCGCGGCTGGGGGCCGGGCCCTACCCGACGAACCTGTCGCTGCTCGGGGGGCGGGTGCGGGCGATGGAGCTGGTGCGCCGGTCGGGGCGGCCGTACGTGACCGTGCCGCGCGACCCGGGACGACGAACCGGGTGGTGGGCGGTGGAGGTGTTCCCGGCGCCGGCGCTGGTGGAGCTGGGCGGGCTGGGGCGGGCGGTGCGCTACAAGAAGGGGCCGATCGCGGACCGGCGGGCCGGGCTGGCGGCGGTGAAGGGTGTCCTTGACCGGCTGGCCGGGGCCGACCCACCGCTGCGGGTCGACCCGGCGGGGAGGCTGGGCCGGGAACTGGGGCGGCTCGAGGAGCTGCGGGGTGCGGGGCTGAAGGCGGCCGAGGACCTGGCCGACGCGCACGTCTGTGCGTACGTGGGGCTGTGGTGGTGGGCGCATGGGCCGGCCGCCACCCTGGTCGCCGGGGACGACAGCACCGGGGCGATCCTTGTGCCCCGGCCCCCCGGCTGAGGGGGGCGGCCGGTGCGGTCAGACCGTGCGGAGCCGGAACAGCACGCCCGAGACGGCCACCGAGGCGACCAGGATGCCGACGCACCAGGCGACCGCCCGCAGGGGGCTGGTCCCGAGCGGGAGGCCGAGGAGCAGGCCGCGCAGGGTCTCGATGACCGGGGTGACGGGCTGGTTGCCGGCGAACCCGTGGATCCAGGCCGGCATGGTGTCGATGGGGACGAAGGCGCTGCTCGGGTAGGGCAGGAACATGACCACGAAGCTGAACCCGCCGGCCGCCTCGGGCGAGCGGGCGAGCAGGCCGACGGCGGCCGACAGCCAGGAGATGGCCAGGATGAACAGCAGCAGCATGCTGGCGGCGGCCAGCCAGTCCAGCGGCCCGGCGCTCGGGCGGAACCCGATCAGGAAGGCGACCCCGAACACCAGGACGGTGGAGGCGAGGTTACGGACCACGCTGGCGGCGACGTGGCCGGCCAGGACCGAGGCGCCGGCCACGTCCATCGAGCGGAACCGGTCGACGATGCCGCCGGTCATGTCGGTGGCGACGCTCACGGCGGTCATCGAGGCCCCGAACCCGGCACAGAGCAGCAGCACCCCGGGGACGACGTAGGTCACATAGCGGGTGCCGGTCTGGATGGCGCCGCCGAACAGGTAGACGAACAGCAGCATCAGCAGGACCGGGAGCAGTAGCGAGGTCAGGGCGACGTCGAGGTGGCGCCGGGCCATGCGCAGGCAGCGCCCGGCCATGGTCGCCGAGTCGGCCAGGGCCGACCGGGCCCTTGAGGAGCGGCGCAGCCGCGGGGCCGCGGCGGCGGGGAGGGTGTGCTCAGACACCGGCGGGCTCCTTGTCGTGGTCGTTCTGGTGGCCGGGCCGGTCGGCGGGGCGGCCGGTCAGGGCCAGGAACACGTCGTCGAGGGTGGCGCGCTGCACGGCGAACCGGTCGACCGCCCGGCGGGCCGGGTCGACCTCGTCGAGCAGGGCCCGCACCTGGGCGGCGCTGCCGTCGGTGGCCACCCCGATGGTGAGGCGGCCGGGGTCGCGCCGGACGACCCGGTCGTCCAGGCACCGGGCGATCTCGTCGAAGGCGGCCGCGTCGGCCAGCTCCAGGTCGAGGCGCTGTGTGCCGACCTGCCGCTTGAGCTCGGCCGGGGTGCCGTCGGCGACCACCCGGCCGCCGTCGAGCACGGTGATGCGGTCGGCCAGCCGGTCGGCCTCCTCCAGGTGCTGGGTGGTCAGGAACACGGTCACCCCCTCGGTGGCCAGGCCGGTCACGACCTGCCACACCGACTGGCGGCTGCGCGGGTCGAGGCCGGTGGTCGGCTCGTCCAGGAAGATCACCGCGGGCCGGCCGACCAGCCCGGCGGCAAGGTCGAGGCGCCGGCGCATGCCGCCCGACCAGGTGGCCACCGTGCGCCGGCCGGCCTCGGTGAGGTCGAACCGCTCCAGCAGCTCGGCCGCCCGCCGCCGGGCGGCGGGGCCGGGCAGGCCGGCCAGGCGGCCTATCATGCGCAGGTTCTCCTCGCCGGTCTGGAGCTCGTCGACGGCCGCGTACTGGCCGGTGAGGCTGATGTGGCGCCGCACCTGGCCGCGGTCGGCGACGACGTCGAACCCGGCCACCCTGGCCCGGCCGGCGTCGGCCCGGGTCAAGGTGGCCAGGATGCGCACGGCGGTGGTCTTGCCGGCTCCGTTGGGGCCGAGCAGGGCGACCACGCTGCCCCGCGGCGCCTCCAGGTCGACCCTGTCCAGGACCCGGAGCTTCCCGTAGGACTTCTCGAGGCCGGCGGCCTCGATGGCCAGCTCGCTGGGCATCTCCACTCCTTCTGCGTATGTCCTACACTCTACTGCGTAAGGTATACACAGTCGTAGGATGGGCGTCAAGCCAACGGAAGCGGAGGCGATGGACGACCAGACCGGGACCGGCCTGCCGGCCAGCATCGAGGCGGCCTGGGGTGTGCGGGCACGGCCCAACAAGGGGCCGCGACCCGCCCTCAGCCTGGAGCGGATCGTGGCCGCGGCGGTGCGGGTCGCGGCCGCCGACGGCCTCCAGGCGGTGTCGATGAGCCGGGTCGCCACCGACCTGGGCGTGTCCACCATGTCGCTCTACCGCTATGTCGCCGCCAAGGACGAGCTGCTCGCCCTGATGGCCGACCTGGCCTACGAGCCGCCACCGCGGCTGGCGCCGGGCGAGGGCTGGCGCCGGAGCCTGGAGCGGTGGGCGTGCGCGGAGCTGGCCGTCTACCGCCGCAATCCCTGGGTGCTGCGCATCCCCGTCCGCGGCGCGCCGACCACCCCCAACCAGGTCACCTGGCTGGAGTGGGGGCTGGCTTCCCTGGCCGGCACCGGCCTGCGCGAGGATGAGAAGCTGTCGGTGATCCTGCTGCTCACCGGCTATGTCCGGAACCAGGCGACGCTCGAGGCCGACGTCGCGGCCGCCATGGCGGCCGGGGTGGCGGGGGCGCAGTCGATGACCTCCTACGGCCGCACGCTGGCCCGGCTGACCGACCCCGAGCGGTTCCCGGCCCTGCATGCGGCCATCGCCGCCGGCGTCCTGGACGCCCCGGAGGGCGAGGTCGGGGAGGACGACCTGGACGGCGAGTTCAGCTTCGGCCTGGAGCGGGTGCTGGACGGGATCGAGACCCTGATCGAGAACAGGAGGACCGGACATGGCTGACGCCAAGGAGGCGGCCCGCGAGCGGGTCGAGCAGGCCAGGGACGAGCTGGTGGACCTCAGCCACCGCATCCACGCCAACCCCGAGCTCGGGTTCGAGGAGGAGCAGGCCAGCGCCTGGCTGTGCGAGCTGCTGGACGGGGCCGGGCTCCAGGTCGAGCGTGGGGTCGGGGACCTGCCGACGGCGTTCGCGGCCCGGGCCGGGTCGGGGCCGTTGCACGTGGTCGTGTGCGCCGAGTACGACGCCCTGCCGGCCGTCGGCCATGCCTGCGGGCACAACGTGATCGCGGCCATGGCCGCCGGGGCCGGCCTGGCCCTGGCCAGGGTGGCCGACGACGCCGGGCTGCGGGTGACCGTGCTCGGCACCCCGGCCGAGGAGGGCGGCGGGGGCAAGATCCTGCTGCTGGAGCGGGGCGCCTTCGAGGGCGCCCACGCGGCCATGATGGTCCACCCCTCGCCGTACGAGCAGGCCGAGATGCCGATCATCGCCGTGAGCCACCTCGAGGTCGCCTACACCGGCAAGGAGGCCCACGCCTCGGCCTACCCGTACCTGGGGATCAACGCGGCCGACGCCCAGGTCGTCGCCCAGACCGCCATCGGCCTGCTCCGCCAGCACCTGCGCCCGGGCGACCGGGTGCACGGCATCGTCACCAAGGGCGGCGACGCCGCCAACATCATCCCGGCCCACACCATGGGCAAGTGGATGGTCCGGGCCGAGAGCCTGGAGCAGCTGGACGACGTCCAGGCCAAGGTGACCCGCTGCTTCGAGGCCGGCGCCCTGGCCACCGGGGCGACCCTGGAGATCACCACGGACAGCGCGCCCTACTCCGAGATGCACCACGACCACGAGCTGTCGGCCATGTACCAGCGCAACGCCGAGGCCCTCGGGCGCAGCTTCGTCAGCAAGAGCGACCGGGGCGCCGGGTCGACCGACATGGGCAACGTGTCCCTGGCCCTGCCCTCGATCCACCCCACCATCGGCATCGACGCCCTCCCGGCCGTCAACCACCAGCCCGAGTTCACCGCCAAGTGCGCCACCCCGGCCGCCGACCAGGCGGTGGTCGACGGCGCGCTGGCCATGGCCTGGACCGCGATCGACGCCGCCACCGACCAGTCCCTGCGCGAGCGGCTGCTGGCCGGCCCCGGCCAGGGGGCCTGACGGGGGCCGCGCTGCGGGTGTCCGGGGCGGGCCGCTGGCTCCGACGTCTCTGGTGAGCGGCGCCACGGCGGTGCCGGCGGAGAGAGGAGCGACCATGAAGTACATGATCCTGACCTACGCCTCGCAACGGGACTACGACGGCATGGCCGGCAGGCCGGCCGCGGAGCCGGTCTGGTCGGCGGAGGACTTCGCGGCCATGGGCCAGTTCATGGAGGCGTTCAACAACGACCTGGCCGCCTCGGGCGAGCTCGTGGAGACGCGAGGGCTGACCGCGCCGGCCCTGACCAGGCGGCTCCAGCTGCAGAACGGGGTCCCGGTGGTCACGGACGGGCCGTACGCCGAGACTCAGGAGGTGCTCGCCGGCTACTGGATCGTGGAGTGCGACAGCTTCGACCGGGCGACCGAGCTCGCCGCCCGGCTGGCCAAGTGCCCGGTCCCCGATCAGGTCGCGGCCAACGCCGTGGCCGACGTCCGGCCGATCGCCGACTCCGCGGCCGATCTCGAGCTCTGACCGCCTTCGTGCCCGGCTCCGAGGTCGAGGGCCTGCTGCGCCGGCTGGCGCCGCAGGTCCTCGGCGCGGTGGCGCGGCGCTACGGGCACTTCGCCACCGCCGAGGACGCGACCCAGGAGGCGCTCCTGGCCGCCGCCATGCAGTGGCCGACCGACGGCGTCCCCGACAACCCGCGGGGCTGGCTGATCACGGTCGCCTCCCGCCGGCTGACCGACCTGCTCCGCAGCGAGCAGGCCCGCCAGCGTCGCGAGGACACGGTGGCCAGCTGGGCCCTGCCGGACCAGTGGCTGGCCCCGGCCGCCGACCGGCCGGCGTCGGAGGCCGACGACACCCTCGTCCTGCTGTTCCTGTGCTGCCATCCTGTCCTGTCGCCGGCGTCGCAGATCGCGCTGACCCTGCGGGCGGTCGGCGGCCTGACCACCGCCGAGATCGCCCGGGCGTTCCTGGTGCCGGAGGCGACCATGACCCGGCGCATCAGCCGGGCCAAGCAACAGATCAAGGGCAGCGGCGTCCCGTTCGCCATGCCTCCGGGCGGCGAGCGCAGCGAACGGCTCGGCGCGGTCCTGCACGTGCTCTACCTGATCTTCAACGAGGGCTACGCCAGCACCTCCGGGCCCGACCTGCACCGCAAGGAGCTGTCGGCCGAGGCGATCCGGCTGGCCCGCCTGGTCCACCGGCTGCTGCCCGACGACGGCGAGGCGACCGGGCTGCTGGCCCTGATGCTGCTCACCGACGCGCGCCGGCCGGCCCGGACCGGCCCCGACGGCGGGCTGGTCCCCATGGCCGAGCAGGACCGGAGCCGCTGGAACGCCGACGACATCGCCGAGGGGGTGGCCCTCGTCACCGGCGCCCTCCCCCGCGGGCCAACCGGCCCCTACCAGCTCCAGGCGGCCATCGCCGCCGTCCACGACGAGGCACCGAGCGCCGAGGCGACCGACTGGCCGCAGATCGTGGCCCTGTACGAGCTGCTGCGGCGGGTCTCCAACACCCCCGTGGTGGCGCTGAACCAGGCCGTGGCCGTGGCCATGGCCAGCGGCCCCCAGGCCGGGCTGGACCTGCTCGGCGCGCTCCAGGCCGACGACCGGATCGCCGGCGACCACCGGCTCCACGCGGTCCGCGCGCACCTGCTGGAGCTGGCCGGCGACCGCCCCGGAGCCCGCGACGCCTACCAGGCGGCGGCCAGGCGGACGACCAACCTGCCCCAGCAGCGCTACCTCCACGCCCGGGCGGCCCGCCTGGACGGCGACCAGTAGGCGCGCTGCCCGGACAGGCCCGGCTAGCGAGGGTCCAGGCGGACGAACGGGTCGAGCGTGGCGGCCAGGGGCTTGGCCCTGGCCGCCCAGGCGTCGCCGTGGGGGGTGACCTCGATCTCGCGGTGGTCGTCGTCGCGGATGTGGAGGATCAGCTCCAGCCAGCTCTCGGGGAGGGCGGCGGCGACCCGGTCGGCCCACTCGACGAACACCACCGCGTCGGCCGAGAGGACGTCCTCCAGGCCCAGGTCCTCCAGCTCCAGGGGGCCGCTGAGGCGGTAGGCGTCGACGTGGTGGATGGGCGGGTCGCCGTCGTACTCGCGTACCAGCATGAAGGTCGGGGACAGGACCGGCCCGTCGACCCCGAGGGCGTCGGCCGCCCCCTGGACCAGCCGGGTCTTGCCCGCCCCGAGGTCGCCGGCGAGCCCGACCACGTCGCCGGGGTCGAGCAGCCCGGCCACCGCCGCCCCGATCGCCCTGGTGGTCGCCTCGTCGGCCGACCACAGCCGCAGGCCGCCCATGGCTAGAACAGCCCGAGCTGCTCGGAGGGCCGGTCCTCGTCGACCGGGGCCGCCTCGTCGGGCGCCGGCTCCGGCTCGGGAGCCGGCTTGGCGGCGGCCAGCAGCTCGGCCAGGACCCGGAAGTCGCCCTCCATGGCCTCCAGCGGGCTCGGCCCGGCCGTGCGCCGCCCCTGGGCGTGCAGGGCCGCCGCCGGATGGAAGGTCGGCAGCAGCACCCGCCCCTGGAACGGGTGGGTCCGCCCCCGCAGCCGGGTGATCCCGGTGGTCGTCTCCAGCAGCGTCTTGGCCGCGAAGTTCCCCAGGGTGACCACGACCTTGGGGTCGACCAGCCGGACCTGGGCGTCCAGCCAGGGCCGGCAGGCGGCGATCTCGTCCGGCTGCGGGTCGCGGTTGTTCGGAGGGCGGCAGTTGTGGACGACTCCTCCGGTTGTCACGAAATTGTGTGTCTCCTCCACGTCGATGCAGAAGAAGGTGACATCCGACCGGTAGCGATCGGTGATATCGCTGACCTCGGGCTCGTCGTAGAGAACCTCGGCGTCCCCTGGGACCAGCAGCGTCGGGTCGAAGGGGACGCGTGCCG
>JASLIH010000169.1 GCA_030152105.1 Actinomycetes bacterium | reverse complement strand
CGGGAGAAGATCAACAGCGAGCTGCGGGGCGTGCTCGACGAGGCCACCGGCAAGTGGGGGATCCGGGTCAACCGGGTGGAGATCAAGGCGATCGACCCGCCGGCCCCGATCAAGCAGGCCATGGAGAAGCAGATGCGCGCCGACCGTGACAAGCGGGCGGCGATCCTGACCGCCGAGGGCGTGCGGCAGTCGCAGATCCTCACCGCCGAGGGTGAGAAGCAGAGCGCGATCCTGCGGGCCGAGGGCGAGCGCCAGTCGGCCATCCTCAAGGCCGAGGGGCAGGCCAGCGCGATCAAGACCGTGTTCCAGGCCGTCCACGAGAACGACCCCGACCCCAAGCTGCTGGCCTACCAGTACCTCCAGACCCTGCCCCAGCTGGCCCAGGGCCAGGGCAGCACGTTCTGGGTCATCCCTAGCGAGCTCACCTCGGCCCTGCGCTCGATCAGCAAGGCCTTCGGGGGGGACGAGGAGCCGCCGGCGGAGGCCCCGGAGACCCAGCGGAGGATCGGGCCGGCGGGTGGGAGCCGGTAGGGCCGGCCGGCCTGGCCGTGCCACCATGAGCGGATGGACAAGGTGCGGGTCGACCGCTGGCTGTGGGCGGTGCGGCTGACAAAGACGCGGTCGGGGGCGGCCCAGGCCTGCCGGGCCGGGCACGTGCAGGTGAACGGGGTGCGGGCCAAGCCGGCGTCGACGGTCAAGGCCGAGGACACCGTGCGGGTCCGGGTCGGGGACCGGGAGCGGGTCGTCGAGGTCGTGCGCCCGATCGAGCACCGGGTCGGGGCCGAGCTGGCGGCCGCCTGCCTGGTCGACAAGAGCCCGCCCCCGCCGCCCCGCGACCCGCTGGACCGGGTCGGCCGCCGCGACCCGGGGATGGGTCGCCCGACCAAGCGCGACCGCCGCCAGCTCGACCGCACCCGCGGCCGCCACCGCTGAGCCGGGCTACTGGAGCGAGACCCGCTCCAGCCAGGCGTCGAGCACGGCGCGGTCGCCGAGGAGCTCGACGCCGTCGGCGTCGGGGGGGAGGCGGCGGTAGGCGACCAGGAGCACGTCGGTCAGGGGGCCGCGGACGGCCACGGTGGCCTTCTCGTGGGCGTGGCGCCAGGTGAAGGTGGGGGAGGCGAGCTCGACCAGCCACTCCGAGGGGACCTCAGAACTGGTGTCGGTGGCGTGGAGATGGATGGTCCCGCTGGGACCGGGGTCGCCGGCCTCCGCGTCCGGGGCGGCCCCGGCGACCTGGGGGCTGCTGAACAGCTCGAGGAACTCGTCGAGGGCGTCGGCGGCCAGGTCCGGGGCGACGCTGTAGGCGGCGCCGACCGTGCCGGCGGCGTCGGCGCGGTGGACGAGGAGGTCGTGAGCGGCCCGGCGGGCCCAGGCGGCGGTGGGCCAGCGGACCGTCCAGAGCTGTGCCTCGACCTCGGGGCCGGCCGCCCGCAGGGTGGCCGCGCACCGGCCGGCGGCCTCGGACAACCAGGCGAACAGGGCGGCCGGGTCGTCGCCGGGGGGGCCGCCATGACCGGGGATCTGGCGCCCCGGGTCGGTGACCGCCTCGCCGGTGCGGACGGCCGTCTCGAGCGAGCGGAGGTTGCCGCCGATGTGGCGGACCAGGTCGGACAGGTCCCAGTCGGGGGTGGTGGGCACGTTCGCCGACAGGTCGGCGCCCTCGACGGTGGCCACGAGCAGGCCGGTCTGGTTGACCACCTCGTCGCAGAAGCGGCCGTGCTCCAAGCTGGTCATGACCCCACCGTGCGGTTGTTCGCTGTCCGGCCGTGACCCTACCATCGGGCGCTATGGAGGCGAGCAAGCCGGTACTGCTCACGGTGGACGACGACCCAGGGGTGTCGCGGGCGGTCGCCCGGGATCTGCGCAAGCGCTACGGGCAGGACTTCCGGATCGTGCGGGCCGAGTCGGGCCACCAGGCGCTGGAGGCGTTGCGGGAGATCAGGCTCCGCGGCGACCTGGTGGCGGTGCTGCTGGCCGACTACCGCATGCCGGAGATGAGCGGCCTTGAGTTCCTGGAGCAGGCCATGGACCTGTTCCCGCACGCCCGGCGAGCCCTGCTGACCGCCTATGCCGACACCGACGCGGCCATCGAGGCGATCAACGTGATCGACCTCGACCACTACCTGCTGAAGCCGTGGGAGCCGCCCTCCGAGAAGCTCTACCCGGTGGTGGACGAGCTGATCGAGCTGTGGCGGTCCGCCGAGGACAAGCCGGTGACCGCGACCCAGGTCGTGGGCCACCGCTGGTCGGCGCGCTCCTACGAGGTGCGCGACTTCCTGGCCCGCAACTCGGTGTCGTACCGCTGGCTCACCGCCGACCAGCCCGAGGGCCGGAGCCTGCTGGAGGCGGCCGGGCTCGACGAGACGGGCATCCCGCTGGTGGTGACACCGGAGGGCGACTCCCTGGTCGACCCCAGCGTCGAGGAGCTGGCGGCCAAGGTCGGCCTGTCGACCACCCCGGCCACCGGCTTCTACGACACCGTGATCGTCGGTGGCGGCCCGGCCGGGCTGGGCGCGGCCGTGTACGCCGCCTCCGAGGGGCTGCGCACCGTCCTGGTCGAGCGGGAGGCCACCGGCGGGCAGGCCGGCCAGAGCTCCCGGATCGAGAACTACCTCGGCTTTCCCGACGGGGTCAGCGGCGCCCAGCTCACCGACCGGGCCCGTCGCCAGGCGGCCAAGTTCGGGGCCGAGATCCTCACCGCGGCCAACGTCACCGGCCTCCAGGCGCGGGGCTCGTCCCGGGTGGTCGGCTTCGCCGACGGCGGCGAGGTCGCCGCCCACACCGTCGTGCTGGCCACCGGGGTCAGCTACCACACCCTCGACGCCCCCGGGATCAAGCAGCTCACCGGCCGCGGGGTCTTCTACGGGTCGGCCGCGACCGAGGCCCCGGCCTGCGCCGACCAGGACGTCCATGTGGTCGGCGGCGCCAACGCGGCCGGCCAGGCGGCCGTGTTCCTGGCCCGGCACGCCCGGCAGGTCACCCTGCTGGTCCGGGCCGACGGCCTTGAGCGGTCCATGTCCCACTACCTCATCCGCCAGATCCGCGACACCGCCAACATCGCTGTGCGGCCCAGCACCACGGTGGCCGGGGCCGAAGGGGACGAGCACCTGGAGCGCCTGCGGCTCTGCGACACCGCCACCGGGACGGTCGAGGAGGTGCCGGCGGGCTTCCTGTTCGTGTTCATCGGGGCGGCGCCCTGCACCGACTGGCTCGACGGCGTGGTCGAGCGCGACCAGCGGGGCTTCCTGCTCACCGGCCCCGACCTGCTCCGCGGCGGCCGGCGGCCGCCAGGCTGGCCGCTTGACCGGGACCCCTACTACCTGGAGGGCAGCGTGCCCGGGGTGTTCGCGGCCGGCGACGCCCGCGCCAGCTCGGTGAAGCGGGTCGCCTCGGCCGTCGGCGAGGGCGCCATGGCCATCCAGCTCGTCCACCGCTACCTGGAGTCCCAGTGACCGGGCGGCTGGACGCCGGGGCGCTGGCCGAGCTGTTCCTGTTCGAGAAGCTGACCACCGAGCAGCTGACCTGGCTGGCCGAGCGGGGCGAGGTCGCCAGCTACGAGGCCGGCACGACCGTCTACCGGGTCGGCGAGCCCGCGACCTGCCTGTACGTGCTCCTTGAGGGCACCCTGTCGCTGGTCATGCGGGCCCCAGGGGGCGAGATCGAGGTCAACCGGACCGACCACCGCGGCACCTACGCCGGGGCGTTCTTCGCGTATCTGGACCTGCCGATCGCGCGCTCGTACAGCACCGGCCTGCGCACCGTCACCGACTGCAGCTTCTGGGTCCTGTCCGCCGACGACTTCGGCTGGGCGGTGCGGGAGTGGTTCCCGATGGCCACCCACATGCTGGAGGGGTTCGCCATCCAGGGGATGGGCTCCCAGCAGACGGTCAGCACCCGCGAGCGCCTGGTCGCCCTCGGCACCGTCACCGCCGGCCTCACCCACGAGCTGAACAATCCGGCGACGGCCGCCGCCCGGGCCGCCGCCACCCTGGCCGAGCGCCTGGCTGGGCTCTGGGACGAGCTGGCCGGGCTGGCCGGTGGCATCGAGGGCGGGCAGCTGGCCGAGCTGGTCGATCTCGTCCGCCACGTCCTGGACGGCCGCGCCGGCCAGGCGCCGCTGTCCCCTCTGGAGGCCTCCGACCGCGAGGACGAGCTGGGCGGCTGGCTGGCCGGCCACGGCGTCGAGGGCGCCTGGGACCTGACACCGCCGCTGGTCGCCGCCGGGGTCGACGCCGGCTGGCTCGAGCGGGTCGCCGCCACCGTCCCGGCCCGGGTGCTGCCCCACGCCGTCGGGCTCGTCGCCATCGCCTGCGAGGCCGAGGGCCTGCTGGAGGAGGTCGGCGAGGCCTCTGGGCGCATCTCGGCCCTCATCGGCGCGGCCAAGCAGTACAGCCAGATGGACCGCAGCCCGCTCCAGCAGCTCGACGTCCACGACGGGCTCGAGTCCACCCTGACCATGCTGAAGCACAAGCTGGAGACGGGCATCGAGGTGGTGCGCGACTACGACCGGTCGCTGCCCGAGCTGCCCGCCTACGCCGGGGAGCTCAACCAGGTCTGGACCAACCTGGTCGACAACGCGGTCGACGCCATGGACGGCATGGACGGCACCGGCCGGCTGACCGTGCGCACCGCCCGCGAGGGCGACCAGGTCCTGGTCGAGATCGGCGACAACGGCCCCGGCATCCCCGAGGCCGCCGCCGCCCACATCCTCGAGCCCTTCTACACCACCAAGCCTGTCGGCAAGGGCACCGGGCTGGGCCTCGACATCTGCTGGCGGATCGTGGTCCAGCGCCACCACGGCGACCTGCGCTTCACCTCGTCCCCGTCCGACACCCGCTTCCAGGTCCTGCTCCCGCTCACCCAGGAGGGCTGACGGGTGCCGCGGGCCAGAACTCCCGGGCCGGCGGCCCGCGCCGAGCTGGCCGCTGCGGCCGCCCTGGCGACCTGGAACGCGGCCGTCAACCGGGTGGTGCCCTCGCCGGCCTACGTGCCGGCCAACCTGGCCGCGGCCGGGCTGGCGCTGGCCGCGGCCCGCCGGTCGCGGGTGCCGCTCGCCGACCTGGGCCTGGGCCGGGACCGGGCCGCCCGCGGGCTGCGGGTCGGGCTGGCGGCCAGCGTGCCGGTCGTGGCCGTGGTCGCCGCCGCGGCCGCACTGCCCGCGACCCGGCGCTGGTTCCACGACGAGCGGGCCACCGCCGCGGGGACCGGCCAGGCGCTGTACCACATCCTGGTCAGGATCCCCCTCGGCACGGCCGTGGCCGAGGAGGCGATGTTCCGCGGGGCGCTGCTCGGCCTGCTCCTGCAGCGCGGCTCCAGGGCGCGGGCCGTCGCCGTCAGCTCGATCCTGTTCGGCTGCTGGCACGTCCTGCCGACCCTGGAAACCCTCACCCTCAACCCGGTGGGCGCGGTCGTCGGCGACGACCCGGCCCGGACCGGGGGCGCGGTGCTGTCCGCGGTGGCCGCCACCGCGGCCGCCGGGCTCGGCTTCTCCTGGCTGCGCCTGCGCGGCGACAGTGTGCTCGCCCCGGTGGTGGCCCACGCCGCCGTCAACGGCTCGGCGTTCGTGGCCGCCCGGCTGGTGGCGCGCTCGGCCGGACGCTGACCTACCGGAGCACGCAGCGGAAGCCGATGTGGGTGGTGGCGGTGTCGACCGCCTCCCCCTGGCGGGCGGCCGGCCGGTAGCGCAGGCAGTAGCTGGGGGCGCACAGGTGGCTGCCGCCCTTGATCACCCGCCGCGGGATCGCCTCGTCGGAGCGCTGAGGGGCGCAGCAGCCGCTGTCGCGATGGTCGGCGGTGAACAGGTCGCTGGTCCACTCCCAGACGTTGCCGGTCATGTCGACCAGGCCGTAGCCGTTGGGTGGGAAGCTCCCCACCGGGGAGGTCCGCTCGTAGCGGTCCAGCAGCAGGTTCTGCCAAGGGAACTCGCCCTGCCAGGTGTTGGCCATCTGGCGGCCCTTGGGGGTGAGCTCGTCCCCCCAGGCGAACACCTTGCCCTCAAGGCCGCCCCGGGCCGCGTACTCCCACTCGGCCTCGGTCGCCAGGGCCTTGCCGGCCCACTCGGCGTAGGCGGCCGCGTCCTGATGGCAGACCTGGACAACCGGGTGGCGGTCGCGGCCGTGCAGGGTCGACCCGGGGCCCTCAGGGCTGCGCCAGCTCGCCCCCGGCACCCAGGCCCACCAGCTGTGCCAGTTGGAGAGATCAACCGGCCCGGCGCTGGGCTGGAAGACCAGCCCGCCCGGGACCAGCAGGTCCGGGTCGGCGTCGGGGTAGTCGGCCGGGTCGGGGG
>JASLIH010000137.1 GCA_030152105.1 Actinomycetes bacterium | reverse complement strand
CAGACGGTCCACGCCGATGCCGAGGCCGGCGTTGGGCGGCAGGCCGAGTTCGAGCGCGCGCAGGTAGGCTTCGTCGACCATCATCGCGTCCTGGTCGCCGCCTGCCTTGGCGAGCGCCTGCTCCTCCAGGCGGCGGCGCTGCTCGTCGGGGTCGGTCAGCTCCGAGAAGGCGTTGGCGTACTCGCGGCCGAGGATGATCAGCTCGAAGCGCTCGGTCACGAAGGGGTCGTCGCGGTGCGGGTGGGCCAGGGGCGAGACCTCGACCGGGTAGTCGGTCACGAAGGTCGGGCCGGTGATCCGCTGCTCGGCGTGCTTCTCGTACAGCTCCAGGACCAGCTTGCCGGTGGCCCAGCCGGGCTCGGTGGCCACCCCGTGCTGGTGGCACAGCTCCCGGACCCGGTCCAGCGGCCAGTCATAGGCCAGGTCGGGCTGGCCGATGGCCTCCCGGACGGCGTCGAGCATGGTGACCTCGTCCCAGTCGCCGTCAAGGTCGATCTCGCGGCCCTGGTAGGTCACCCGGCGCCCGCCCACGGCGTCGGCCGCCTCCTGGATGACCTCGCGGGCCAGCTCCATCATGTCCCGGTAGTCCTGGAACGCAGAGTTCGACTCCAGCATGGTGAACTCGGTGTTGTGGGTGGCGTCGACGCCCTCGTTGCGGAACACCCGCCCCAGCTCGAACACCCGGTCCACCCCGCCGACCAGCAGCCGCTTCAGGTACAGCTCAGAGGCCACCCTGAGATAGAGGTCGGTGTCGAGCGCGTTGTGGTGGGTGACGAACGGCCGGGCCAGGGCGCCTCCGGGGACCGGGTTGAGGATCGGGGTCTCGACCTCGAGGAAGCCCCGGGCCAGCATCGAGTCGCGCAGGGACCGCACTACCCGGGAGCGCACCCGCATGGCCCGCATGGCCGCCGGGTTGACGGCCAGGTCGAGCTCGCGCTGGCGGGAGCGGACCTCGACGTCGGTCAGGCCCTTCCACTTGTCGGGCAGGGGCCGCAGGGCCTTGCCGAGCAGGTACACCTCGGTCGCCTTGACCGACAGCTCGCCCCGCCTGGTCTTGACGACCGGGCCCTGGACCCCGACCCAGTCGCCGACGTCCAGGTCGACCACGACCTCGAACTGCTCGGTCCCCAGCGCCTGCACCGTGAGCATCACCTGGAGCTCGTGGCCGTCGTGGCGCACGGTCCAGAAGGCGAGGCGGCCCATGGAGCGCTTGAGCACGATCCGGCCGGCCACCCGGACGACGTCGTCCGACTCCTGGCCGTTCTTCAGCTGGTGGTCCCAGACCCGGCGGATCTCCTCGAGGGTGTGGGTGCGCCGGAAGCCGACCGGGTAGGTCTCGATCCCGGCCGCCCGCAGCCGGGCCAGCTTGACCCGGCGCGCCTGCTCGACCGCTGAGCGGTCCTCGTCGTCTGGCACGGGTCGGGCGGCTCCTCGGGAGGATGTCTGTCCTTCAAGCCCGCATGCTACCCGAGGGCCGCCCGCGCACCGGCCCGGCTCAGGGCCGGTCGTCGTCCCCGGGGCCGATGGTCAGGTCCTGCTCGGCGACCACGGTGCCGGTGCGCCGGGTGACGAGGAAGTTGACCGCCCAGAGGGCGAGGCCGCCCAGCAGCAGGAGGACGGCCGTGCGGTAGATCTCGGCCGTCCGGTCGATGGGCAGCAGGAACACCAGGCCGACGGCCGCGCCCACGAAGGGCAGGAACCTCGGGGCGGTGAAGTGCTGGTGGCCCACCCGGTCGCGCCGCAGCACCAGCACGGCCCCACGTTGGCGGCGACGTCGCCGGTGAGCGAGTAGATGCCGGCGCCGAGGATGTCGCCAAGGATGAAGAAGGTCAGCATCGGCCGGGTGATCACCCGGTTGAGCCGTGTCTCCTCGGGGTCCTCGATGCTGGTGATGTGACCCTGGCCACCGGTGGGCTGACGCTCGTCCGGCTCGCGGTCGATGCTGTCGGTCGCTCTGACCACCTCCTCCTTAGAGGAGGGGTTGTTCCCGCCATGGGGGTGTCGAACCGCGCGCCCCGTTACCGCCCGGTTAGCTGGCCAGCGCAGTGTTCTTCCTGGCTCCAGGCGGACCCTCGCGATCGGGACCACCTACCCCCGCCAGAGCCGCGCCGATGACGACGACCGCATCCCCAGGCAGGCGGACCCGAAGCTGGGTCGCCGCCACGCCGAGGACTTCTGTCCTCCACCTCGGCGTCGGGTCGTCAGGGTCGCTACCCGGACCGGCCGCCCCGGTACCCGCCAGGGCGTGTGGAGCGACCCCGAGTCCAACCCCGGCCCCCGCCCCCCCATCCCCCAGGGGCCGGGGTTGGACGCTCGGCATCCCTACCGCGGCCTCGCCGCCAACAATGCGGCGAGCGCGGCCACGATGATCGCGGCGCCGGCGAGCTGGCCGGGGGGGCCGAGGCTGAGGGCGCTGCCGTAGATCACCAGGAACAGGCCCATGAGGAGGCCGAGGCTGGCCAGGCTGCCGACGCCGGAGCGCCGGCGGGCGCGGGCGAAGTCGGTGCGCCCGCGGCGGCCGAGGAAGGCGGCGAGGGCGGCGGCCGGGCGGTCCTCCTCGGGCAGGTACAGCCAGGTCTCGCCGGGGCCTTCGTCGACCAGGAGGAGCCAGCCGGCCGGGGGCGGCGGCTCGCTGGCGGCCTCGACCCGGGCGGCGCGGTCGCCGATCGCCGGGACACGCATGGCCCGGTCCCTGGCCGGGGTGGCGGCCACCACCACCCGGACCGGCAGCAGGCCGTCCGGGTCGACCGCGGCCGTCGCGGCCAGCCGGTCGAACACCGGCCCGTGCTCGGCCATGCGTCGCCACACGGCGACGCCCTCACGCCGGACCAGCCCCTCCTGGGTCGTCGGCGGGCCGAGCATGACCGCCTCGATCCCGAACGGCCGGAACGACCGCGGCGACAGCGCCCGCCCCTCGACCCGGTCCGGCCGCGGCAACCGCTCAGCCATCGCGGTGCTCCGCGGAGCCCGGCTTGTGCCCCCCGGGCCCTCCGTCGAGGTTCCGGTCCCAGATGATCCGCAGGCCGTGGAGGGTGAGCCAGGGCTCGTGGCGCTGGACGGTCTCGCAGGCCTCCAGCACCGCCCCGGCCAGCCCGCCGGTGGCGACCACGGTGGCGGTGCCGCCCAGCTCGGCCACCATGCGGCGGACGATCCCGTCGACCTGCCCGGCGAAGCCCCAGATGGCACCGGCCTGGAGGCTCTCGACGGTGTTCTTGCCGATCACCGACCGGGGCGCCACCAGCTCGACCCGGCGCAGCTGGGCGGTCCGCTCGACCAGGGCGTTCATGGAGATCTGGATGCCGGGGGCGATGGCCGCGCCCAGGTGCTCGCCCCGCTCGGAGACGGCGTCGAAGGTGGTCGCCGTGCCGAAGTCGACCACCACCACCGGCCCCCCGAAGGCGGCGTAGGCGGCGATCGCGTTGACCACCCGGTCGGCCCCGACCTCGCGCGGGTTGTCGGTGAGGATGGGCAGCCCGGTGCGGATACCCGGCTCGATCACCAGCGGCTCCACCTCGCAGTAGCGCCGGACCATCTCGCGCAGGGCCTGGGTGAGCCGCGGCACCACCGAGGAGATCACCACCCCGGTGGCGTCCCCCAGTCCCAGCCCCTCCTGGCCGAGGAACCCACCCAGCAGCAGGGCATGCTCGTCGGCGGTCCGCTCGGCGACGGTGGCGGCCCGCCAGTGCTGGGCCAGCTCGCCGCCCTGGAACACCCCGATGGTGATCTCGGTGTTGCCGACGTCCACCGCGAGCAGCACCGTCAACCTCCCTCCGGGGCCCTTGGCGTGAGGCCCCCGGGCCCCCCGCCCTCCCAGTCCAGGGCGATGTCCAGCGACGGCGCCGAGTGGGTGAGCGCCCCCACGGCCAGGAAGTCGACCCCGGTCTCGGCCACCGCCCTGGCCCGTTCCAGGGTGACGCCGCCCGACGCCTCGGTGCGGGCCCGCCTGCCGCAGACCTTCACCGCCTCGGCCATCGCCTCCAGCTCCATGTTGTCGAGCAGCAGCAGGTCGCAGCCCAGGTCGAGGGCCTCGGCGACCTGGTCGAGGGTCTCGACCTCGACCTCCAGGGGCAGGCCGGGCCCGGCCGCCCGGGCCGCCTCGACGGCCCGGCGCAGGGTCCCCGCCGCCCGGATGTGGTTGTCCTTGACCAGCAGCGCGTCGTACAGCCCCATGCGGTGGTTGGCCCCCCCGCCGCAGCGGACGGCGTACTTCTCCAGGTAGCGGAGCCCGGGCGTGGTCTTGCGGGTGTCGCGGACCACGGCGCCGGTGCCGGCCACCGCCTCGACAAAGGCCGCCGTCAGGGTGGCCACCCCCGACAGGTGCCCGAGGAAGTTCAGCATGGTCCGCTCCGCCGCCAGCAGCACCCTGGCCGGCCCGGCAAAGTGCCCCAGGACCGCCCCCGCCTCCACCGGCGCGCTGTCAGCCACCTCAGGCCGGAACGCCGCCGGCCCCAGCCGCAGCCGCTCCCGCACCTCAGCCAGCACCACGTCGACCGCCGGCAGCCCCGCCACCACCCCCGGCCCCCGGGCCACCAGCAGCGCCTCCGCCCGAGCCCCCAGCAGCCGACTCGTCGGGTCCCCCTCAGCCCCCAGGTCCTCATCCAGCGCAACCCGAACAGCCAACGTCAACGCCCCAGCGGGCAACCCGACAGTCATCGTCTCCCCTCCAGGGTCGCGAGCCGGATGTGCGGGACGACGGTCACCGGCGCGCCATCTCCGCCGTGGGCCGGGAGGCGCCGAGCGATGATCACCGGCGCGCCATTTCCGCCGCCGGCCGGATGTGCAGGGCGATGGTCACCGGTGCGCCTCTTCCGCCGCCGGGACGGCCAGGAGGCCGGTGTCCAGGCCACCGTCGGGCGACCTGGTCAGGGTCTGGCGGACCCGCCAGGCCTCGACCGGCGCCGGGTGGTCGGACCGCCAGTGACCGCCCCTCGACTCCTCGCGCCGGGCCGCCAGCTCGGCCACGGCCCGGCCCAGCTGGACCAGGTTGGCCGCCTCGAACACCTCAGGCCCCGGGTCGCCCAGGTCGACGTTGAGCCGTTCCAGCTCGGCAATGGCCGCGGCCAGCCCCTCCCCCGACCGCACCACCCCGACCCGGTCGGTCATCACCCGCCGCAGCCGTGCCCTCACCACAGCCGCCCCTCCGGGCCATGTTCCACCCTCATCCACCGCTGTCCCATCCCGCATCCTGGGACGCGCATCACCCCGACCCCCCGCTGACGGGTCCCCCGGTGGGGGAGCGTAGCCGAACCCGGGAACGGGCTGCCCGGGGTTGTCCACAGCCCCCGCGACCACAGCCCCCGCGACCGCAGGGCCGGTGGCCGCAGGGCCGGTGGCCGCGGGTCCGACGGCCAGAGCCCCTACACCCCCGCTACTGGTACTTCCGCTCCATACGCCCTCGACCCAGAGCCCGCCCGGATCGGAGGGTTCGGCGAGGGCCCGGCCGATGCGGGCGGCGAAGACGACGCCCTCAAGGAGGGAGTTCGAGGCGAGGCGGTTGGCGCCGTGGACGCCGGTGCAGGCGGCTTCGCCGACGGCGTACAGGCCGGGGAGGCTGGTGCGGCCGTCGAGGTCGGTGAGGACGCCGCCCATCAGGTAGTGGGCGGCGGGTGAGACCGGGATCGGCTGGCGGGAGGGGTCGATGCCGGCGGCGCGGCAGCGGGCCAGGATGGTGGGGAAGCGGCGCTCCAGGTGGTCGGCGGGGATGCCGGTGGCGTCGAGCCACAGGTGCCTGGCTCCGGTGGCGGCCATGCGGGCGGCGACGGCCCGGGTGACGACGTCGCGGGGGGCCAGGTCGCCGAGAGGGTGGACGCCGGCCATGACCGGCGACCCGTCGCCGTCGCGGAGCACCGCGCCCTCGCCGCGCATGGCCTCGGAGATGAGGGGGCGGGGGGGGTCCGGGAGACCGCCGGAGTGGTCCCCCGGTGGATCGGGGTCGTCGTCGAGGTGCAGGGCGGTCGGGTGGAACTGGACGAACTCCATGTCGGCCAGGACCGCTCCGGCGCGGAGGGCGGCCGCGATCCCGTCGCCGGTGGACAGGGGCGGGTTGGTGGTGTCGGCGAACAGCTGGCCGGCGCCGCCGCTGGCCAGGACGACCGCGCCGGCCCGGACGAGGTGGGGGCCGCCGTCGGCCCAGAGCAGGGCC
>JASLIH010000127.1 GCA_030152105.1 Actinomycetes bacterium | reverse complement strand
GCCCGCTCCCAGGCGCTCGGCCCAGAACGGCAGGGCCAGGGTGAGCAGGCCGGTGCCGCCCATGCCGACGGCGGTGGCGACCGTCACCCCGCGCAGCACCGGGGTGCGGGCTAGGTGGGCCAGCCCCCGGCGGATGGCGGTGGCCAGCGGGGCCGGGTGGTCGCCGGCCGGGGGCGCGACCCGGGGTAGGCGGGCGATGGCCGGCAGGGCCAGGCCGGCCAGGACCGCCTCGGCGAGCACGGCCCGGGCCGGGCCGGCGGTGGCCGCGACCACGCCCGCGACCGCCGGGCCGGCGATGGCGGCGGTGTTGAAGCTGCTCGCCTCCAGGGCGTTGGCTCGGGCCAGCAGCCGCTCGGGCACCAGCACCGGGATCATGCTGGTGTAGCCGCCGGTGGCCAGCGGCCCGGTCACCCCGGCCGTGGCGGCCAGCAGGAGCAGGGCCCACCCGGGCACGCGGCCGGCGGCGGCCAGGATGCCGAGCAGGCTGGCCGCCAGCAGCACCTGGTTGCTGGCCAGGGCGACCCGCCGCCGGCTGGTCCGGTCCAGCCAGGCCCCGAGGACCGGCCCGGTCACGACCGCCGGCAGGGTTGTCGCCGCCACCACCGCCCCGGCCAGTCCCGGGCGCCCGGTCCGGTCCAGCACCAGCAGCACCGCCGCCACCGGGAACATCTCGCTGGCCAGCCGGGCCAGGGTGGCGGCCAGCAGGAACGCCGGGTACCCGGGCTGGGCGGCCAGCCCAGGCTGGCGGGGCGGCGCGCTGGGTGCGGAGGAGGTCACCCGGCAAGCCTAGCGTCGCCCTCCGTGGCCGGGACCGGTCGGCCACGGAGGCGGGCGGCTCAGGCGCGCACGGCGGTCAGGGCGGGCCGGGGGTCCTTGAACCGGTAGGCGGTGCGGAAGAAGCACCACACCGGGGCGCTGTGGGAGCTGGTGACCGGGGTCGGGCGGCGGGGGCGGGCGGTGTCCAGGGACAGGGTCACGTCGTCGTTGTCCGGGTGGTTGGGGTCGTAGAGCCGCAGGGTCAGGCGGGTCCCGGTCAGGTCGTAGCCCCAGGCCAGCACCTGGTGGTTGGCGCCGAGGTCGCGGGGGTCGCGGGACTTGGCCCTGACCAGGCCGAGCGGGCAGAGGGTGCCGCGGTCCAGGTCACCCCGGATGGCCGGCCACTCCAGCCGGACCATCCGCCAGGCCCGGCCGTGGACCATGGCCAGGTCGCCGTCGGGCAGGGCCGGGTGCATGAGCTTGAGGTAGGTGGCCGGCCCGAACGGCAGCGAGAGGCTGTCCAGCAGCCGGTCGGCGACGTAGCGGAACACCGGGCCGTCGCCAGGTGCCGTGGTCAGTGCCGGCGGGGCCAGGCCCGCCTCGAACAGGTCGCGGACGGTCCAGGCCATGCCGCCGCACAGCCCGTTGGCGGCGTCGCCGACGGGGACGGTCAGGCCGCCCGGCAGGTCGATCTCGAGGTTGGGCACGTGGGGGAAGGCGTTGGGGAAGTGCAGGCCACTGGTTGACGGGCGGAACCCGGGGACGCGGACGCTGGTCATGCGGTCCTCCATGCGCTCGGTTCGCCCCCCCTCGCGGCCAGCATCGCCCGGGAGCGGCCGCCCCACCGATGACGGCCGTCACCGCCACGGTGTGCCGTCCGTCACGCCGCAGGTGGCCCGACCCCCTGGGATTGGGGGCCCAGTACGGGAGGGTAGCCCGGTAGGCGAGGAAGGGGCGGCGGTTGTCCACCGCCCCCTGCCTCAGTGAGCTGGCCCGGACTCCCAGTTGCGGCCGAAGCGGTCGGGGGTCTCGGTCATCACCCGCGCGGCCAGCGCGTCCGGGTCGCCGTCGCCGAGGCGCGACACCACCAGGTCGACCCCGTCGGCGACCAGCGCCCCCGGGGGCAGCGAGGCCGCCGCCCAGCGGGCCAGGGCCCGGATGCTGCGGGTCCTGGCCTTGACGCGCAGCTGGAGCTCGCGGGCGACGGCGTCCTCGAAGCGGTTCATCGGCGGCGACGAGCCTACGCCGATTGCGTACACTCGGGCCGTGCCGACGATGCAGCCCCCGTGGCGGTTCCGGGGCGAGCCGCTGGCTCTGGAGTGGGTCGCCGACGGCTGGCACCTCCGTTTCGTCCAGCCCTACCGGGCGACCAAGGTGTACCGCTGCCCCGGCTGCCTGCAGGAGATCTTCCCTCGGACCCTCCACGTGGTGGTGTGGCCGGAAGGGGAGCCCGAACAGCGCCGCCACTGGCACAAGGCCTGCTGGGAGCGGCGCTTCGCCGAGCTCCAGCGGGCGGCGCGGCGCGGCCGCCCGGCAACGTAGCATTGGGCGGCAAGGCAACCGGTACCGAACAACCTCCAGGCAGGATCAGGAAGGAGCCACCTAGTGTCCGTGTCGCAGAGCGCTCTCGGCCGACCCCGGCGTCTCGTGCTGGCCGACGTGCTGCCGGGCGACCGCGTCCGCGACGCCGTCCTGGTGATCGGGTTCGCCGCCTTCACCGGGCTGGCCGCCCAGCTCGCCGTCAAGCTGCCGTTCACACCGGTGCCGATCACCGGGCAGACCTTCGCCGTGCTGCTCGGGGCGGCCGCGCTCGGCTGGCGCCGGGCCCTGGCCGGCATGGTGCTGTACCTGGCCCTGGGGCTGACCCCGTGGGTGCCGTGGTTCGCCGAGGGCTCCGGCGGCACCGACATGGTCCAGGCGCCGTCGTTCGGCTACATCGTCGGGTTCCTGGTCGCGGCCGCGCTGGTCGGCTGGCTGGCCGAGCGGGGCTGGGACCGCACCCCGCCACGGACGGTGGTGACCATGGTCGCCGGCAACCTGGTCATCTACGCCTTCGGGCTGCCGTTCCTGATGGCCACCCTCGGGGTCGGCCTGGCCACGGGCCTGAAGCTGGGGGTGACCCCGTTCCTGGCCGGGGACGCGCTCAAGATCCTCCTGGCCGCCGGGCTCCTCCCCGGCGCCTGGGCGCTGGTCGGGCGCGCGCGGGAATAGCGATGTCGGTCGAGGAGACGCTGCGCCTCGACGGGCGCACGGCCCTGGTCACCGGGGCCAGCCGAGGGATCGGCCGGCAGGCCGCCCTGACCCTGGCCGCCGCCGGGGCCGCGGTGGTGCTGGCCGCCCGGTCCAAGGAGGACCTGGCCGAGGTGGCCGCCGCCGCCCGCCGGGCCGGCGCCCCCGACGCCATCGTCGCGGTCGCCGACGTCCTGGACGAGGAGGCGGTGCAGGCGGCCGTCGCCGCCGCCGTCGACGCCACCGGACGGCTCGACGTGGTCGTCAACGTCGCCGGCGGCCAGGGGTTCACCGCCTATGTCGCCGACACCAGGACCGAGGGCTGGGACAAGGTGCTCGGCCTCAACCTGCGCTCGGTGTTCGTCGGCTGCAAGGCGGCCATGGCCCACCTCCCGCCCGGCGGGTCGATCGTGAACGTGGCCAGCATCGCCGGGTTCACGGCCAGCCCGGGGCTGGCCGCCTACGGGGCGGCCAAGGCGGGCGTGGTCGCCCTCACCCGCACCCTGGCCGTCGAGGCCGCCCCCCAGGGGGTGCGGGTCAACTGCCTGGCCCCGGGCTGGGTCCGGACCGAGCTGACCCGCCGCATGTGGTCGGACCCCGAGACCAGCCGGGCCCTGGTCGCCCAGATCCCCATGGGCCGCTGGGCCGACGTCGAGGAGCTGGCCGGCCCGCTGCTGCTGCTCGCCTCCGACGCCGGCAGCTACATCACCGGCGCCACCCTGGTGGTCGACGGCGGGCTCCTGGCGTGACCGTTCCTGATCCCGCCTATTCTGGGCAGATGGGCGACTCGCTGCTGGACCGGGTGACCCGGCTGCCGTTCGTCATCCCCGGCGACCCGACCGGGGTACCGGCGTCGGTGCTGCTGGCCCTGGCCCCGGTCGAGGGGGCCGACGACCTGGAGCTGGTCCTGGTGCGGCGGCCCGACCACCTGCGCCAGCACGCCGGCCAGGTCGGCCTGCCCGGCGGCGCGGTCGAGCCCGGGGACGCCGACGGGGTCGCGGCCGCCCTCCGGGAGGCCCAGGAGGAGGTCGGGCTCGACCCGTCCGGGGTCCGCGTCCTGGGCAGCCTCGACCGGACCTACCTGGCCGTCTCCGACTTTGACGTGCTGCCGGTGGTCGGGGTCTGGGACGGCCTGGCCCCGCTGGTGCCCAGCCCGGACGAGGTCGCCGGGATCCTGCGCCCGACCCTGCGTCAGCTGGCCGACCCGGCCAACCATGGGACCATGCCGTTCAGCGCCATCGTGGGCGAGGAGGGGCTGGCCGCCCGGGGCATCCCCGACCTGGCCACCCCGGTGTTCTGGGCCGACCGGGTCCTGGTCTGGGGGTTCACGGCCGGCCTGCTGGTCGGGTTCCTCGACTCCCTCGGCCTCAAGGCCCCGCCTCTGCCCGCCTACTGGGGCATCCGCCCCTGAGCCCCCCACCCCAAGGAGCACCCGATGTCGACCCCGCCGGCCGCGTCCAGCGGCGCCGGGACCCCACTGGTCCTACTGCACGCCTTCCCGCTCGACGGGCGCATGTGGGCGCCCCAGGTCGAGGCCCTGGCCGGCAGCTACCAGGTGATCGTCCCCGACCTGCGGGGGTTCGGGGCCGCGAAGGACCAGGCGGTCGAGGAGGCCGGCATGGACCTGCTGGCCGATGACCTGCTCCGGCTGCTGGACGACCGCGGCCTCGACCGGGTCGTGCTCGGCGGGCTGTCCCTCGGGGGCTATGTAGCCCTGGCCTTTCTGCGCCACCACGCCGACCGGGTCAGCGGGCTCGTCCTGCTCGACACCAAGGCCACCGCCGACGGCGACCAGGCACGGGGCGACCGGTTGAGGATGGCCGAGCGGGTGCTGGCCGAGGGCAACGACTTCGTGCCCGAGGTGATGCTGCCCAAGCTGCTCGGCGAGACCACCCGCGAGCACCGGCCCGAGGTGGTCTCCGAGGTCGCCGCCCTCATCCGCGAGCAGACCCCCCAGGCCATCGCCGGCGCCCAGCGGGGCATGGCCGCCCGCGCCGCCACCACCGACGTGCTCGCCTCGGTCAAGGTCCCGACCCTGGTCGTCACCGGCGAGGAGGACGCCCTCACCGGCCCCGAGGTCGGCCGGGACCTGGCCGCCGGCATCCCCGGCGCCCGGTTCCTGCTGGTCGAGGAGGCGGGGCACCTGGTCAATGTGGAGCAGCCGGAGATCGTGAACGAGGCCCTGCTCGACTTCCTCGCCCCCCTCTGGATCTGAGATGCTTGCGCCATGACAACTGGTCCGCCCATCTAGTACGCTCGGGCTAGTCGAGGCTCTGGTTCCCCCGGCCGGAGCCCGAGACGCGAGGGGGGCAGGGGAGGACCGGCTCCTGCCCCCCTCGCTACCTACATCGAGGCGTACGGTGATCGGCCCGCCGACCTGTCCCGGTGACCGGTGCCCTCCTCGACCAGCTCGACCAGGACACCGCCCATCGACTTGGGGTGGAGGAAGCCGATGGTGGTCCCGCCGGAGCCGATGCGGGGGGCCGGCTCGATCACCTCGAACCCCTGGGCGCGCAGCTCGGCCAGGGCGGCGGCGACGTCAGGGACCGAGTAGCCGACGTGGTGGACACCCTCGCCCCGCTTGGCCAGGAACCTGCCGACCGGGGAGTCGGGGGAGAGGGGGGCGACCAGCTGGACGAAGGCCTCGCCGGCCCGCAGCAGCAGCTCGTGGACGCCCTGCTCCTCGATCACCTCCTCGTGGGTGACCTCGAGGCCCAGCACCTGCTCGTACAGGGCGCGGGCGGCGGCCAGGTCGGGAACGGCGATGCCCACGTGGTCGAGGCGTCCAAGTCGCACGGCGGGGGTTCTGTCCAGCATCAGGTCTCCAGGTCCAGGATCCAGTCGGTGGCCGTGTGGTCCAGGGCCCAGCCGGCCCCGGCGGCGGCCCGGTCGGCCGGCCCGCCGGTCGAGGTGAACAGCCACAGAGGCCGCCCGGCGGGGACCAGCCCGGCGGCCAGCTCCAGCACCCGCCGGCCCACCCCTCGGCCCTGGGCGGCGCCCCGCACGGCGAAGTGGCACAGCTGGGTGGTGGTGCCGGAGTCGAACAGCAGCAGCACCCCGCCGCCGTCGGCGGTCCGGTAGGGGCGGCTGCGAGGGTCGCGGAACCGCCGCCGGTAGGCCTCCTCGCGGCCGCCGGTCTCGTCGTCGGCCCCCCAGGCGTCGCGCCAGACCTCGAGGAAGGCGTCGAAGTCGCCGTCGCCCAGCTCCAGCAGCCCCGGCGCCCCCGACCCGGTGCCGGTGGTCCGGCGGTAGGCCTGGCGCTCGGTCTGGCGGTACCCCAAGGCGGCCAGGTCGTCGCCCAGCCCGGGCCGCGACGACGGCGAGGCGAGCACGTGCACGTAGTCCCGCCCGGCGGCCTTGAACGCCGCCGAGGCCCCGGCGGCGTCGTAGGCCAGGCGGATCCCGAAGGCGTAGTTGTAGATGAACAACGGGTCGACCGGGCAGGTCACGACCTTGCCCGCCGCGAGCTGGACCACGCCGCCGCCGCCGATGACGGACAGGTTGAGGTGGTTCTGCTCGCAGGCATGCACGAACCCAAGGCTCACGCGGGCCAGCCTACCCCGGGCGGTAGACTCGGACGAGCGAAGGCGAAGGGGGACCATCCATGTTCGAGCGAGCGCAGCCGGTGATCTGTGCCGGGGCCAGGACGCCCATCGGGAGGTTCGGCGGGGTGCTGGCCGGGCTGTCCGCGGTCGAGCTGGGCGGCAGGGCCGTCCGGGCCGCCCTCGGCCGGGCCGGTGTCCCCCCCGAGGCGGTCGAGCACGTGGTCATGGGCCACGTCCTCCAGGCCGGGCAGGGCCAGATCACGGCCAGGCAGGCCGCCGCCCGGGCCGGGATCCCGATGACCGTACCCGCCCTGACGGTCAACAAGGTCTGCCTGTCCGGGCTCAACGCCATCGCCACCGCCGCCCAGTACGTCGAGCTCGGCCAGGCCGGCCTGCTGGTCGCCGGGGGCATGGAGTCGATGAGCAACGCCCCCTACCTGGTGCCCAAGGCACGGTTCGGGGCCCGCATGGGCGACGCCGAGCTGGTCGACTCGATGGTCCACGACGGGCTCTGGGACGCCTTCGACGACGCCCACATGGGCGGCCTGTCGGATGTGACCAACCGGCGCCTGGGGATCGACCGGGCCGCCCAGGACGAGTGGGCCGCCCGGTCGCATGAGCGGGCCGCCGAGGCGACCAAGCGGGGCCTGCTGGCCGAGGAGATCGAGCCGGTGCTGGTGGCACAGGGCAAGGGCGACGCGGTCGCTGTCGACCAGGACGAGGGCATCCGGCCCGGCACCACCGCCGAGGGCCTGGGCCGGCTGCGGCCGGCGTTCGCGCCCGACGGCACCATCACCGCCGGCAACGCCTCCCAGATCTCGGACGGGGCGGCGGCGGTGGTGGTCACCTCCCGGGAGCGGGCGGCCGCCGACGGCCTCGGTGTGCTCGCCTCGGTCGTGGCCTACGGGACGGTGGCCGGTCCCGACACCAGCCTCCACTCCCAGCCGTCGCGAGCCATCGCCGACGCCTGCCGCCGGGCCGGGGTCGCCCCCGCCGACCTGGACCTGGTCGAGATCAACGAGGCCTTCGCGGCCGTGGCCGTGGCTTCGACCCAGGAGCTGGGGCTGGACGAGGCCATCGTCAACGTGAACGGCGGCGCGGTCGCGCTCGGCCACCCGATCGGGGCCAGCGGCACCCGGGTCGTGCTCACCCTGGCCATGGAGCTGCGCCGCCGCGGGGGCGGCCTCGGCGCGGCCGCCCTGTGCGGCGGCGGCGGCCAGGGCGACGCCCTGCTCGTCCGGGTCGAAGGTTGACCCTTTCCGAGCTGCTGGAGCGGCTGCGGGCCGGGGACCAGCGGGCCGTGGCCCGGCTGATCTCCTGGGTCGAGGACGGCGACCGGGACCAGCTCAGGGACGCCGCCGAGGCCCTCAACCCCACGACCGGCCGGGCCCAGGTCATCGGGCTCACCGGGTCGCCCGGGGTCGGCAAGTCGACCCTGGCCGGCGCCCTGGTCGCCGCCTACCGGGCCCAGGGCCTGACCGTCGGGGTGCTGGCCGTCGACCCCTCCTCGCCCTTCACCGGCGGGGCCCTGCTCGGCGACCGGGTCCGGATGCAGCGCCACGCCCTCGACGACGGCGTCTACATCCGCTCGATGGCCACCCGGGGCCACCTGGGCGGCCTGGCCTGGGCGACCCCCCAGGCGGTGCGGGTGCTGGACGCGGCCGGCTGCGACGTCGTCCTGGTCGAGACGGTCGGGGTCGGCCAGGCCGAGGTCGAGGTGGCCGCGCTGGCCGACACCACCCTGGTCGCCCTGGCCCCCGGCTTCGGCGACGCCGTGCAGGTCGCCAAGGCCGGCATCCTCGAGGTGGCCGACGTGTTCGTGGTCAACAAGGCCGACCGCGACGGCGCCGAGGTGGTCGCCCGCGACCTCCGCCAGATGCTCCACCTGGGCGAGGCCACCCCCTGGCAGGTCCCGGTGCTCCTGACCGTGGCCGAGCGCGGCGACGGGGTCGACCAGCTGGTCGAGGCCATCGGCGCCCACCGCGCCCACCTGGCCTCAAGCGGCGAGCTGGAACGCCGCCGCCGCCACCGGGCCGCCCGCGAGGTCGAGGAGGTCGCCCTGGCCGACCTCCGTACCGAGCTCGGCGAGCTCGGCCACGGCGAAGCCCTCGACACCCTCGCCGACCAGGTCGCCGCCGGCAAGCTCGGCCCCTACACCGCCGCCGACCAACTCCTGGCCGGCGTCAGAGGCCAGCGCCGCTGAGCCAGGTCGCCCGCCGGCCCGCCTCGGCGGGGGAGAGCACCTCGGGACCGACCACCACCGCGGCGACCTCCTCCAGAGGGATCACCTCGAACCCCGCCCCACCCAGCAGCCCGAACACCTCCGCCGGCACCAGCTTGACCGCCGTCGCCACCACCAGCGTCGGCACCCGCTGCACCAGCTCCCGGGTCCCGACGGCGTTGAGCAACCCCTCCGGCCCGATCGCGTCCGCCCCCACCACCCCCGCTCCCGGGGCTGTGGACGCGGTCGGCGGGGACCCGGGAAGGCCAAGGGCCGCGAGGACCCGGTCGACCAGGGAGCTGTGGGAGACGGTGGCCAGCGCGCCCGGGTTGGCGGCCAGGTGCTCCCGGAGCCAGGCGGTGGCGGTGGTCACGGCGGCGTCGGCGTCGGTGTCGAGGCGGCGGCGGAGGGCGGCCAGGGCCGACGGGGGATCGGGGCCGCGGGCGGCGCGGGCCAGGTGCCAGACGGGGGCCATGGCGGGCTGACCGGCCACCAGCGCGGCCACCGCCGACTCGAGCAGGTCCAGGTCGGTCGCCACCTCGAGCAGGCCGTCGAGGGCGGTGGCGGCCACCTCCATGGCGCCGCCCTCGCGGTCGTTGGCGGCGGCCAGGACCGCCGCGGGCAGGCCTCGGGAGCGCATCGGTCGCGATAGGCTACCCTCGGCAGCTTTCTGGCGCCCCCCAGCGCCCCCAACCACGGAGCCCGCAGTGAGTAGACGTGTCCTGGTCGTCCTGATCGTCCTGGGCGTGCTGGCCATGGGCGTCGGGGTGGCCGGCGGCCTGCTGCTGGCCCGCGAACCCGGCGGCGAGTCGGCGGTGGCCGGGCCGACGACCATCCCGGAGACCACCGTGACCCCGACCTCCGAGCCGGCGTCCTCCACCTCCTCGACCAGCTCGTCGTCGACCACCAGCACCACCACCGGCCTGCGCGTCCAGGCCCGCGTGGCCGAGCGGCTCGAGGACGGGGTGGTGGTCCGCTACGAGGCCAGCGAGCCCATCTCGGCCGCGCTCCAGTGGGGGTTCGGCGGGCCGAGCGGCCACCAGCTCCAGTTCCCCGGACCCGCCGCCCAGGGCAGCATCAAG